>JALYNA010000408.1 GCA_030773455.1 Actinomycetota bacterium | reverse complement strand
CAGAACTCCAGCGCCTGCTCCAGGTTCAGGATGCGCGGCGGGATCAGCCGCTCCAGCTCCTCGGAGGTGGACTTGCGCATGTTGGTGAGCTTCTTCTCCTTGGTGATGTTCACGTCCATGTCGTCCGGACGGGAGTTCTCACCGACGATCATGCCCTCGTAGACGTCCGTGCCCGGCTGGACCATCAGCTGGCCCCGCTCCTGCAGCGAGAACATCGAGTACGTCGTCGCCACGCCCTGGCGGTCGGCGACCAGCGAGCCGGTCGGCCGGGCGCGCATGTCCCCCAGCCACGGCTCGTAGCCCTCGAGGTTGTGGTTGAGGACGCCGGTGCCGCGGGTCTCGGTCAGGAACTCGGTGCGGAACCCGATCAGACCGCGGGACGGCACGATGTACTCCATCCGCGCCCAGCCGGTGTCGTGGTGCACCAGGTTCTCCAGCCGCCCGCGCCGGACGGCCAGTGCCTGGGTGAGGGTGCCCACGTACTCGCCGGGGGTGTCGATGGTGACCCGCTCGACCGGCTCGTGCAGCTTGCCGTCGATGGTCTTGGTGACGACGGTCGGTCGGCCGACGGTGAGCTCGAACTCCTCGCGGCGCAGCTGCTCGACGAGGATCGCCAGCGCCAGCTCGCCGCGGCCCTGCATCTCCCAGGTGTCGGGGCGGTCGGTGGGCAGCATGCGCACGCTGACGTTGCCGACCAGCTCCTGGTCCAGGCGGTTCTTGATCAGGCGGGCGGTGAGCTTCTTGCCCGACTTGCCCGACAGCGGCGAGGTGTTGATGCCGATGGTGATGGAGATCGACGGCTCGTCGACGGTCAGCGGCGGCAGCGGGCGCGGGTCGTTCAGGTCGGCGAGGGTGTCGCCGATCATGATGTCCTCGATGCCGGCGATGGCGACGAGTTCGCCGGGACCGGCGCTCTCGGCCGGAGTCCGGGTGAGGCCCTCGGTCACCAGCAGCTCGGTGATCTTGACGTTCTTGATCGTGCCGTCGGTCTTGCACCAGGCGACCTGCTGGCCGTTCTTCATCGTGCCGGAGTGGATGCGCAGCAGCGCCAGCCGGCCGAGGTAGGGCGAGGCGTCGAGGTTGGTGACCTGCGCGCGCAGCGGCTCCTCGGCGTCGTAGGTGGGCGCCGGGATGGTGTCCAGCAGCGTCTTGACCAGGGGCGAGAGGTCGGGGCTGTCCGGCGAGGAGCCGTCGGCGGGCCGGGTGAGCGAGGCCTGCCCGGTCTTGCCGTTGCTGTAGACGATGGGGAAGTCGAGGTTGTCGACATCCATGCCGGAGTCCTCGAGCAGCTCCATGAACAGCTCGTAGGTCTCGTCGACGACCTCGCCGATGCGCGCGTCGGAACGGTCGGTCTTGTTGACCACGAGGATCACCGGCATCCCCTTGCCCAGCGCCTTGCGCAGCACAAAGCGGGTCTGCGGCAGCGGGCCCTCGGAGGCGTCGACGAGCAGCACGACGCCGTCCACCATTGACAGGCCGCGCTCGACCTCGCCGCCGAAGTCGGCGTGGCCGGGGGTGTCGACGATGTTGACGACGACGGGGTTGCCGTTGTCGTCGGCCAGCCGGATGGCGGTGTTCTTGGCCAGGATGGTGATGCCGCGCTCACGCTCGAGGTCCATCGAGTCCATGACGCGGTCCTGCGTGGAGTCGTTGTCCGTCCCCTCGCCCTTGGCGCGCCCGAGGGCGCCCGCCTGGCGGAGGAGGGCGTCGACCAGGGTCGTCTTGCCGTGGTCGACGTGGGCGATGATCGCCACGTTGCGCAGGTCGTCGCGGGTGGGCATGCGGAAGGGCACCTCGGGGGAGATCAGGGGGTCGGCGCGTCCTCGCGCCCAGACACCGGGGTCAACAGCCGCCGGCCCGGCGACCTTCCCATGCTAGGCGCTCCCGGCGGGTCCTCCGGCCGTCGCGGGCGACCGGCTCCTCCTGCAGCGGCGATCCGTGACCAGACTCACCGCGCCGAGCGGCCCCCAAGTGCCTCCATCGCTCCTCAGGGGCGGTCGGCCACCGCGTACGTCACCCCGGCGGCGACGAGCGTCACCAGGCCCACCGCCAGCCACGAGGGCATCCCCACGCCGAGCGCCAGCACGTGAGCCAGCACGAAGGCGCCGACGTAGAGCGCGCCGAGGCCGAGCGCCACCGCCCAGCCGCGGTGCTTCACCCACAGCCAGGCCGCGCCCAGGCCGCCCAGGGCGAACACCGCGCCGCCCAGCGCCCGGATGCCGGTGCCCTGCGCGACGCCGAAGCCGGCCGCCAGGCCGACGGCGACGAGGACGGCGGAGGGGATGCGGGTGCGCGCGCGGGTGAGGGTCGGGCTCGTCATGCGGCCAGTCTGCCTCGAGGAACCCCGCGTTCCCGCGCCGGCCGCGCTGCCGACGCCTCCCCGGGAATGGCCCGCTGGCGACCGGGTAGGCCCCGACGGATATTCGCCGGCCGAGATCCCCGGAGCCGGGCGCCGCCACGCACCAGGAGGGACGGGATGAGCCCCGACGATCCGATGTGCGCCGACCCGGTGCGGCCCCGGTGAGACGCCCCTGGCGCCGTCCCGCGCGCGAGCCGCGCGGGACGCTGCGGGTGGTCGACCCCAGCCCGCTCAACTGGCTGTACATCACGTACAACACCGTCGAGGAGCCGGTGCGGGTCACCCGGCGGGGCAAGGTCCGCCCCGCCGCGATGAGCCGCTACCGGTGGCGGGACGGCGGCCGGACGCTGGAGATCCGGGTCCGCGGCGGCAACCGGTTCGCCGACGGGACGGCGGTGACCGCGGAGTCGGTGCGCCGGGCCGCGGAGGAGCAGTTCCGCTGGCAGGCACCGCATCCGCCGGGCACCCACTTCAACGTCGACCGCCGCACCCGGGTCGAGGTCGTGGACGACCGGACGGTGCGGCTGCACCTGCCGCAGGTCGACGGGCTGGTGCTCGGCAAGCTGCGGGCCACCCACGTGATGACCGAGCGGTTCTGGCGGGACCTCGGCTTCGGCTACGCCCGTGCGCAATCCGGCGAGGGCCACTGGTAGGTGATCGACGCGCCGGGGCCGTGGGCCTCGGGAGCCTTCACCGTGGTCGAGGGGCACTCGCTCATCGACACCGAGGCGGTCGTCACCGACGGCGCGGACCGCACGTGGCTGCAGATCGAGGAGCGGACGCCCACCGTCCGGCTGCGCGCCAATCCGCACTACTGGGACCGCCGGCGCGGTCCACGCGTGGCCGAGGTGCAGTTCCGCAACGACCTCGACCCCGGCCGTGCCGTGGACCTGGTGTCCGACACCGTGGGCGAGGTCGACCTGGTCACCGAGGTGCCGCACGCGCAGGCCGACCGGGTGCGCCGCTCCCGGTACGCCCGGCTGGTCGCTGTCGACGCCGTCCGGGCGCTGGCCGGGGTGCTCGACCGAGACGCCGAGGGTCTGCCGCTGGGCGACGTCCGCGCACGGCGGGCGCTCAACCTGGCCGTGGACCGGGCGGCCGTCGTCCGCGACGTGTTCGGCGGCCTGGCCCGCCCGCTGGCCGGCCTGACGCCGCCGACCCCCCTCACGGTCGCGCACCGCGCGCCGGACCGGCTCCGGGGGTACCGGCACGACCCGGCCGAGGCCGCACGGCTGTGGCGGGAGGCGGGCGGGGCGTCCCGGCCGGTCCGGCTGGCAGCGCTCGCGCGGTGGGCGGCGGTCGCCGAGGCCGTCGCCGAGCAGTGGCGCGATGCGCTGGGCGTGGTGGTGGAGGTCTCGGTGATCGGCGCCGAGCAGGAGCGGGAGACGCGCCGGCGGCTGGCCGCCAAGGAGCACCGGGACTGGGACGTCCTGCTGCTCGAGCAGGGCAGCCAGTCCGCCGACGTCCCACCGCTGGAGCTGCACCGCGCCTTCGTGGGACGCTCCGGGGAGTTCCGCGCCGGCCCGGTGGACCCGCGCTTCGAGGAGCTGTTCGCCGCTCTGGTGGCGCAGACCTCGCAGGTGCGCCAGGTGGTCGCGGCCAACCGGATCGACCGGTACGTCACCGGGCAGGCGCTGGCGCTGTTCCTGGTGGCGCCGCAGGTGCTGTACGCGGTCAACCGGGAGGTCGACTTCCGTCCGTACGCCACCAGCTTCGAGCTGGCCGACACCTCGGTGCGCGAGGGCCACTGGTCGCTGGCCTGACGCCCCCCGCAGACGATCATGGCGCCGGGACCAGCTCCGGAGCGAAACCGGTGGTTACGGCGCCATGATCGTCGCGCGGAGGGGTGCTGATCAGATGGTGCGGAGCACGGCCTCGATCTCGAGCTCGACGGAGATCTTGTCGCCGACGACGACGCCGCCGCCGTCCATCGGCAGGTCGATGTCCACGCCGAACTCCTTGCGGGAGATCTCGGTCTTGCCACTGAAGCCGGCGCGCGTGCCGCCGTAGGCGTCCGGGCCGAAGCCGTTGAGCTCCAGGGCCAGGGTGACCGGCTTGGTGATGCCCTTGAGGGTCAGGTCGCCCTCGATGAACCAGTCCTCACCCTCGGCGCGCACCGCGGTGGAACGGAAGGTCATCACGGTGTGGTTGCCGGTGTCGAAGAAGTCCGCGGACTTGATGTGCGCGTCCCGCTGCTCCTGCCGGGTGTCGATCGAGTCCATGTCGATCGTGGCGGTGACGGTCGAGTCGGCCGGGTTCGCGGCGGTGACGATCTCGCCGGAGAACTCGCGGAAGTAGCCGCGCACCTTGCTGACCATCATGTGCCGGACGGAGAACCCGACGGTCGAGTGGCTGGCGTCGATGTCCCAGGTGCCGACGACGTAGCCGGGGATCTGCGTGGCGCTGGTCATGGGTTCCTCCAAGTAGTTGAGCGTCGGATCTTCTGCTGCGTCGAACTTTAGTTGAGAACTCATCTATTCCGCCAGTACCCTCATCGGTATGACCGTCGACGTGTCGCGCGCACCTCGGGACCCCGGTGCCGGGGAGCCCCGCTGGCTCGACGCCGAGGAGCAGCAGGCCTGGCGCGCCTGGCTCTACAGCGCCCAGCTGCTGCTCGACCGGCTCGACCGCGAGCTGATCCACACGACCGGCATCTCGCACGCCTACTACGAGATCCTCGTCGCCCTGTCGGAGACCGAGGGCCGGATGATGCGGATGAGCGAGCTGGCCGACCGCTGCCTGTCCTCGCGCAGCCGGCTGTCCCACGCCGTCTCCCGGCTGGAGGAGCGCGGCTGGGTGCGGCGGCAGGTCTGCCCGGAGGACGGCCGCGGCCAGCTCGCCGTCCTGACCGACGAGGGGTTCGCGGCGCTGGAGGCCGCTGCCCCGGTGCACGTGGAGAGCGTCCGCGCGCACCTGTTCGACCAGCTCTCCCCCGAGCAGGTCGCGGCGATGCGCGACGTCGGCGAGACGCTGCTGCGCCACCTCGGCCCCCGCTGACCCGGCGTGGTCCTCCGCAGGGAGGCCTGGCCTCAGCCGCGGGACGTGTCCCCGCCCGGAGCGGGCGACGCCGGAGCCGCCGGGACGACCCCGGCGCGGAAGGCGACGACCACCGCCTGCACCCGGTCGCGGACGCCCAGCTTCATCAGCACCCGGGCCACGTGGGTCTTCACCGTCGCCTCCCCCACGAACAGTCGGCCGGCGATCTCGGCGTTGGACAAGCCCTCCGCCAACAGCGACAGCACCTCGAGCTCCCGGGGCGTGAGCTCCTCCAGGCCGGCGGGCAGCGCCGAGGGGACGGCCGGGGCCGGCGTGGTGAAGGCCGCGATGAGCCGGCGGGTGACCGACGGAGCGAGCAGCGCCTCGCCCGCCGCCGCCACCCGGATGGCGTGGGCCAGCTGGTCGGCCGGCGCGTCCTTGAGCAGGAAGCCGCTGGCGCCGGCGTGCAGGGCCGCGTAGACGTGCTCGTCGAGGTCGAAGGTGGTCAGGACGACGACCTTGCAGGGGGCCGGCTCCGGGCCCCCGAGCAGCTGACGGGTGGCGGCCAGCCCGTCGAGCACGGGCATGCGGATGTCCATCAGGACGACGTCGGGCCGCAGCCTGGCCACCTCGCAGACCGCCTGCGCACCGTCGGCGGCCGTCCCGACCACGGTGAGGTCGGGCTCGGTGTCGAGGATGAGGCGCAGGCCGGTGCGCACCAGTTCCTCGTCGTCGACGACGAGGACGCGCAGCGTCACGCCGGCACCCCGTCGACGGCGAGCCGGGCCCGCACCCGGTAGCCCCCGCCCGGCAGGCTGCCGGCCTCCACGCTGCCGCCGTAGAGCGCGGCCCGCTCGCGCATCCCCACCAGGCCGTGCCCCGCCCCGGGCTGGCGGGCACCGCGGCCGTCGTCGCACACCTCGACGCAGATCGCGCCGCCACCGGAGCGCACGCTGACCCGCGCGGTCGCCGGACCGGCGTGCTTGAGCACGTTGGTCAGCGCCTCCTGCACGATCCGGTAGGCCGCCAGGTCCACACCGGCCGGCAGGCGCCCAGGTCACCGGCCACCTGCAGCTCGACCGGCAGCCCGGCGGCCCGCACGCGGCCGACCAGGTCCTCCACCTCGCGCAGGCTGGGCTGCGGCGCCACCGAGCCGTCCTCGGGGCCGGTGAGCAGGGCCAGCAGCCGGCGCAGCTCGCCCATGCCCTGCCGCCCGGTGGTCTCGATGGCCGAGAACGCCCGGCGGGCCAGGTCGGGGGCGGTGTCGACGGCCCGCAGCCCGGCCTGCGACTGGATGACGATCACGCCCATGCTGTGCGCCACCAGGTCGTGCAGCTCGCGCGCGATGCGGGCCCGCTCCTCGGCCACCGCCTGGGCGGCATGCGCGGCGCGATCCCGCTCGGCAGCCGCGGCGCGCGCGGCGAGGCCCGCGGTCTCGGAGCGACGGGACCGGACCCAGCGGCCCAGACCGAAGATGCCGGTGAGGACGAACCAGCCGGGGAGCACCTCGTCGACCGGGGCACCGGCCATCAGCCGGGGGACGTCGGCGTCCAGGACGGCGACCGCGGTCACCCCCGCCCCCACCAGTGCGGCCCGGCGTTCCGCGTGGGAGCCCACCGCGTAGAGCCCGAGGATCAGCGCGAACCAGGGCTGGAACACCTGGCCACCCAGCTCGAACTGGAGCCAGGAGGCCCCGAGCACCAGCAGCAGGACCGGCAGCGGTCGCCGGCGGCGCACGGCGAGCGGAACGGTGACGACGGCGAGCGGAACGGTGACGACGGCGAGCAGCAGCGCGTGGACGGCGCGGTCCTCGGCCAGCGGGCGACTGCGCCGTCCACACCGCGACCTGACCCGACCCGGCCAGCACCGCGACGACGGCGGCGCCGGCGGCCCGCGCGACCCTCGGCCACTGCATGCGCCGAACCGTAGCCAGCTCCCGGGCGTCGGGGATCCCCCGCGCGACGGACCGCTGCCGACCTCCTCCCCTGTACGGCGGAGCCGCCGGGTCGCTCCCGAGCCGGACGACGCGGCCGCGGCCGGCGGCCAGGGTCTCCGTGAGTCCACCCCGACCGAGGAGACGCCATGACCCACTCCCCCATTGCCCCCGACCGCCGGACCGGAGCCGCCGCCGTGACCGCCGGCGTGCTGCTGTTCGTCTCCGTCGCCGCCGAGCTCGTCTGGTCCGTGCAGCGACCGGACGGGACCGTCACCAACCTGCCCGGCTTCCTGCTCTACGTCACCCTCTCTCTACGTCACCCTCTGGCTGCTGGGCGCCGTCGCCCTGGTGGTGACGCTGCTCGGGCTGGGCGGCCACCGGTCCGCGGCCGGGCCACTCCCCCGCTCCGGCCGGGTCGGCCGCGGCATCGCCCTGGCCGGCGCCGCCCTGCTGGTGGCCTTCGCCCTGGCCGGCCTGGGCTCCGCCCTGGTCGCCGACGCGCCCGCGGAGTGGTCGTTCCTGCTCTTCGCCCTGGGAATGCTGCTGTTCCTCGTCGCCGCGGTGCCGCTGGCGCTGGGGCTGCGCCGGGCCGGCGGGCTCGGCGGGTGGTGGGTGACCGTCCTCGTCGCCGGGGTCGGCGTGCTGGTCGGGCTCGGCGCCTCCGCCGACCCCTGGCACGACCTCGGCCTGTTCACCTTCTTCGGCTCCTGGGTCGCGCTCGGCCTGCGGCTGCTGACCACCGGCTCCCCGGCGGGGGCCGACCGCGTCGTCCACGGCGCCGAGGTCGGCTGAGCAGCTCTCCCGGGAGGAACTTCCCGGCCGGCCGGGAACGCGCACCCTGCCGGCCGGGATCGTCCCGGCTGCACCGTCGTCGCACCGACCCGCCAATCCTGGAGGAGCCCCCGATGACCGCTATCACCACCCCGCCGACCAGCCCGCCGGCCACGGTCGCCCGCCGCGCCACGCTCGCCACGGCCGGCGCCGTCCTGTGGGTGCTGCTGCCCGCGGCCTGGGCGGTCACCGGCTCGGAGGAGCAGCCGTCCGGCGCCCTGTCCTCCGTCGCCGTCGCGGTGTCCGACTGGGTCTTCCTGGTGCTGGCGCCGGCGCTGCTGGTCGTCGGCCACGCGGCGCTGCGGACCGCGCTCGGCCCGGCGGCCGGCCGGGTGGGCACCACCGGCATCGTGCTGGCCGCCCTCGGGCTGGGCGCGATGGCCGTGGGCAACGGCATCGAGGTCGCCTCGATCACCACCGGCGGCGGCGAGGTCGCGGCCGGCCACGCACTGTTCCTGGTCGGCTTCCCGGTCAGCATCGTCGGTGGGCTGCTCGCCGGCGTCACGGTGATCCGCAAGCGGAGGGACGCGCTCTCCCGGATCGCCGGCTGGGTGCTGGTGCTCGCCCTGCCGCTCGGCATCGGCATCGGCGTCATGGGCTCGGTCCTCGCCCCCGGGAACGACGCCGGCTTCTGGGCCGCCATCGCGATCCCACCGGGTTCGCCTGGCTGCTGCTCGGCCGTTCGCTCGCCGCCGAGCCCCGCAGCGACACCCGCCCCGCCGCGCCGGCCGCCTGATCGGCCCGTGCAGCCAGCGTGGTCCGTGGACCGCGTCGTTGACGCGGGCCACGGACGCGCGCATGGTGCCCCAGCACGAGGAGCGAGGTGAGACCGTGGCGGCCCCGACCATCGACACCGCGCCGCACCACGGCGCCGGCCCCGCCG
>JALYNA010000407.1 GCA_030773455.1 Actinomycetota bacterium | reverse complement strand
GGCCGGCCCCGCGGCCGGACCGGTGACCGGGGGCGGGCCGGGGACGGCGACGAGGCTGCGGGTGGGTGCGGGCTCCGCGAGGGGCCGGCCGGCCCGGACGTCCTCGATCGCGGCGACGAACGCCGCGCCGTCGGGCATCCGCGCTGCGGGGTCCTTGGCCAGCGCGAGGCGGATCAGCGTCCGCACGTCGCCCGGCAGGTCGTCGGGCAGCGGCTCGGGATCGTCGCGCACCTGCTTGAGGGCGATCGTCACCGCGTTGTCCCCGTCGAAGGCGGGGTGCCCGGTCAGGCACTCGTAACCGACCAGGCCGAGGGCGTAGACGTCGCTGGCGGGGACGGGGTGCTGGCCCTCGGCGACCTCCGGGGCGAGGTATTGCGGGGTGCCGATCACCTGGCCGGTGCGGGTCAGGGGCACGCTGCCGGCCGACCACGCGATGCCGAAGTCGGTGATCTTCACGCTGCCGTCGTCGCGGACCAGGATGTTGCCGGGCTTGACGTCGCGGTGCACCAGCCCCACCCGGTGGGCCTCGGACAGGGCGGAGGCGGTCTGCTCGAGCAGCGACAGGGTGACGGCGGCCGACAGCCGGCCCTCGCGCTGCAGCACCGTCGACAGCGGCTCGCCCTCGACCAGCTCCATCACCAGGTAGGCCAGCTGCTCGCCGCTGCCGTCGGCGGCCTCGACCTCGCCGTAGTCGAAGACGCGGGCGATGTTCGGGTGGCTCAGCCCGGCGGCGTGCTGTGCCTCGGCCTTGAAGCGGGCGCGGAACGTCGGATCGCCGGTGTACTCGCTGCGCAGGACCTTGATGGCGACCGGGCGGCCGAGGAGGACGTCGGTGCCGCGCCAGACCTGCCCCATGCCGCCGGCGGCGATCAGCTGGACAAGCTCGTACCGCTCCCCCAGGTTGCGCCGACCCGGCTCCACCACCCTGGCTCACTCCTCGCTGTCACCCGACGGTCCAGCTTCGGCCAGGGATGCCGGTGCCCCTGGCCGGAGATATCCCGAACCCGGCCCGGACTACACGTGGCGCCGGGCAGGTCCCCGACCGGGGTGGCCGGCGCCGGGCGATCCGACCGCACGGCGTCTGGTCCGCCACCATCCTCCCAGGCCGCCCGGGCCGGTGGGGGACCGTCCCGTCACGATCGGGCCACGGTCGCCGCGCCGGGACGCCGATACCGATCTCGTACGCTTCCGGCCCCAGGAGCCGACGAGGTCGCCGGTCCCGCCGAGGACGACGAGGAGGGGCGACGATGCCCGAGACCGTGACCCGCGAGGACGCCGGCGGGGTCGCCACGATCACGATGCTGCGGCCGGGGCTGACCCACCAGTCACGGCGTGAGCTGCTCGACGTCGTCCGCGAGATCGCCGCCGACGGGTCGGTGCGGGCGGTGCTGCTCACCGGCACCGGCCGGGCCTTCTGCGTCGGCCAGGACCTCGGCCAGCACGTCGAGGCGCTGCGCGGGGACGCCGCGAGGTCGCTGTCCGTGGTAGAGGACGAGTACAACCCGCTGGTCCTGGCTCTGGCCGGGTTGCGGGTACCGCTCGTCGTGGCCGTCAACGGCGCCTGCGCCGGTGCCGGGCTGGGCATCGCGCTCGCCGGCGACCTGCGGGTGGCCGCGGCGGGGGCGAAGTTCACCACCGCTTTCGCCGGCATCGGGTTGTCCAGCGACTCGGCCCTGGCCTCCCGTCTCGTGCACTGCGTCGGCGGCTCGCGCGCGACCGAGCTGCTGCTGCTGCCCGAACCCTTTCCGGCCGAGAGCGCCGCCCAGTGGGGGCTGGTGCACCGCGTGGTGCCGCCGGAGCAGGTGTTGCCGGAGGCCCAGGCGCTGGCCACGCGACTGGCCGCCGGCCCCACCGCCGCCTACCGGGCGATCAAGACCGTGCTGGCCACGGCGGCCACCGACTCCCTCGAGGACACCCTGGCGCTCGAGGCACGGCTGCAGACCGACCTCGGCCGCACCGCCGACCACCGCGAGGCCGTCGAGGCCTTCCTGGACAAGCGCGTCCCGCAGTTCACCGGTCACTGACCGCACGCTCCACGCTACGTCGTCGAGTGCCTGGGGACGACGAGCGGCGACGCCGGCGCACTGCGGACGGCCTGCGCAACGGCCAAGGAGCAGCTGTCGACGGCGACCGCCGTGCGCGTGGCAGACGGACCGGTCCGGCTCACCCCGGGAGGAGCTCGACGAGGTCCTGCTGGAGCCGGCCCAGCGGTCGGCGGTTGCGCTGGCGGCCACGGTGGCGGCCGCGGGGCTGGCAGCGTCGGACCTGGACGCCGTCGTGCTGGCCGGGGGCGGGGCCCGGGTGCCGCTGGTCGCCGAACTCCTCTCCGGCGAGCTGGGCCGGCCGCTGGTCGTGGGGGACGACCCGCGCTGACCGCGGCGCTCGGTACGGCCACGCT
>JALYNA010000406.1 GCA_030773455.1 Actinomycetota bacterium | reverse complement strand
GGCCAGCGACGCGGCGACCAGCTCGCCGGTGCCGCGGCTGGTGGCGGTGCGGGCCGCGGGCCGGCCACCGGGCAGCCGGGACAACCCGGAGACGTCGGCCATCTCCACGACGGCGACGTCCCCCAGGCGGGCGTACGCGGTCTCCACCGGCTCCCCGGTCGGGCCGGTCGCGGTCACCGGGACCGCCTCGAACCCGGCGGCCAGGGCGGCGGCGAGGGTGCCGTCACCACCGTCGGCGACGGGCAGGCAGCTCACCTCGACGCCCGGGCGGCCGGCGGTGAGCCCCCGCGCGACGGCGGCGGCCACCTCCGGAGCGGTCAGCGATCCCTTGAACTTGTCCGGGGCGACGACGACGCGAGGCACGGCCCGATCCTGTCAGCTGGTCGTTCAGGCCGTGACGTCGACCAGCACCTTGCCGACGGCACCGTCCTCGACGGCGTGGTGCGCCTGCGCGGTCTCGGCCAGCGGGAAGACGTGCAGCGGCAGGCCGGCGTCCTCGCCGACCCGCACCGCGCCGTCCAGGACGGCGGCGTTGACGTCCTCCACGCCGAGCGCCTTGGCCCGCTCCGGCTCGGTGTAGACGAGGACGAACTGCCAGCGCGCGTTCATGGTCATCTGCGCGCGGACCGGCACGGTGACCTGGGCGCCGCCGTCGTCGGCGTACATCGCCACCGCCCCGTGCAGGGCGATCACCTGGGCGTCGACGGCAGCGTTCACCGCGGCGGACACCTCGACGATCGCGTCCACGCCGTTCGGGGCGATCTTGCGCACCTCGGCGACGACGTCCTGCTCGCGGTAGTTGACGACGTGCGAGGCCCCGGCCGCCGCGGCCAGCTGCGCCTTCTGCGGGCTGCTCACCGTGGCGATGACCGTGGCGTCGGCCCAGCGGGCCAGCTGGATGGCGGCGTTGCCCACCGCGCCGGCCCCGCCCTGCACGAGGACGGTGTGCCCGGTCAGCGAGCCGGGCCCGAGCCGGTCGGGCAGCGACTCGGCCACGGTCAGGCAGCGGTGCGCGGTGAGGAACGGGATGCCCAGCGCCGCGCCCAGCTCGAAGGAGGGGCCGGCGCCGAGCAGCACCGCCTGCCGCGCCAGGACGACGGTGTACTCCGCGGCCGTCCCGTGCGGGCGCTGCCAGGCCGCCTCCCAGACCCACACCCGCTCGCCGACGACCACCGGGTCGACGCCCTCGCCGACGGCGTCGACGGTGCCCGAGCCGTCCTGGTTCGGGACCTGCCCGCCGCAGGCGGGCTCGGCGGTGCGCCGGCGCTTCCAGTCGGTCGGGTTGACCCCGGAGAAGGCCACCCGCACCCGCACCTCACCGGGGCCCGGCTCGGGGTCGGGGCGCTCGACCAGCCGGAGGACGTCGGGGTCGCCGTTCTCGGTGTAGACGATGGCTCGCACGGTGCCGTCCTACCCGGTCCGGCCCCGGCGCGCGCGGTCGGGCTCAGGCCAGGTTCAGCTGCCAGGAGACGCCGAAGCGGTCGTTGACCCAGCCGAACCGGGAGCTGAAGCCGTAGGCGTCCAGCGGCATCAGGACCTCCCCGCCCTCGGCCAGGCCGGCGAACAGCCGCTCGAGCTCCTCCGCCGACCCGGTCTCGACCCACACGGAGAAGGACGGCGTGAAGTCGAAGGCGTGGGCGATGAAGCTGTCGGTGCAGCGGAACACCTGGCCGGCGACGGAGAAGCTGGCCTGGAAGACCGTCCCCTCCGGGCCGGGCCCTTCCGCTCCGTAGCGGGTGAGGTCGAGGACGCGCGCGTCGTCGAACAGCGACGTGTAGAGCTCCATCGCGCGCTCCGCGACGCCGCCCTGGAACATCAGGAAGGGGGTCACCTGCTCCGGCATGGCGGACAGGGTAGGGGCGGGAGCCGACGGTTCCGGGCGTGCGGTTGCCGGTCGCCGTCCCGGCTGGTGGGGTCGGACGGTGCCCGCCCCCCTCCCCGGTGTCCTGCCCGCGCCGGTGCGCCGGACCCTGCTGTACCGGCAGGCGACCGGGCACTTCCCGCCGCTGCTGCGGCCGCGCACCTTCACCGAGAAGCTCAACTGGCGGATCACCCTCGACCGGCGGCGTCTGCTCGCGTCGACGTGCGACAAGCTGGCGATGAAGGAGCACGCCCGGACGCTCGCGCCGGGCCTGGTGCGGGTGCCCGAGACCCTCTGGGAGGGCACCGACGTCGGCGAACTGGCGGACGTCGACCTGCCCAGGCACTGGGTGCTCAAGCCCAACCATTCCTGCATCCGGCGGCTGTTCGGCCGCGGCCCCGCCGACGTCGCCGACCTGCGCCGGCGCACCGCGGGCTGGGTGGAGGATCAGTACTGGCGCAAGAGCGAGGAGTGGGCCTACCGGCGGGCTCGGCCGTGCCTGCTGGTCGAGGAGTTCGTCGGCGTGCCCGGCGTGGTGCCGGCCGACCTGAAGGTGCTGGTCGTCGGCGGGGCGCCCCGGCTGGTGGAGCTGCACACCGGCCGGGACGACGACCACCGCGCCCGCCTCTACAGCCCCGACTGGGAGCCACTGCCCTGGACCATGGGCTACCGGCCCGGCCCCGACGCCGACCCGCCCGAGCGCCTGGACGATCTGCTCAAGGCGGCGACCGCGCTGGCCGACGGCTTCGACATGCTGCGGGTCGACTGCTACGAGGTGGACGGCGAGCTGTGGTTCGGCGAGCTGACCCCGTATCCGGGTGCGGGCCTCTCACCGCTGGAGCCCGACCTCGACGCGCAGCTCGGCGAGGCCTGGACGCTGCCGCCGCTGTGGCGCACCCGCCGGTGATGTGCAGTTGTGGCGCACTCAGCGATCAGAATGCGCCGCAACCGCACATCGCGGCGGTCCGGACCGCCGGTCATGGACCAGATCGCTCCTCGGCCCCTGCGGCCCGCAGGTCCTCCTGGTCGTGCATGCGTCGACGGCCTGCGGTACTCGTCAGCGGAGCCCTCGCTGTGTCGTGTACGTCGCCCTCGCTGCACGAGTGGCCGCTCGCCACACCCCGGCGTGATAGCCAAGGTAG
Organism: Actinomycetota bacterium; assembly: GCA_030773455.1. Taxonomy (GTDB): domain Bacteria; phylum Actinomycetota; class Actinomycetes; order Mycobacteriales; family Geodermatophilaceae; genus Geodermatophilus. The sequence goes on along the minus strand of JALYNA010000406.1, from coordinate 9,442 downwards.
CTGCCGAGGACGCCGCCCACAGCGAACGCGGTGATCACCATCTCCTGCATCGGGCACTCCGCTCGTGACGTCCTCGGGCGCTGGGGTTCCAACTGTCGCGCCTCTCGGCACAACTGACCCCGGCTCGGCGCGCCACGTCCTCGAGGCTCGTCTCGCGGCGGCGTGTGCCGACACCACCGGTACGCGACTCCCCACGGAGGGCCGAAGACTCGTCAGACGGTGGCGGGATCCGGAGCGTCCGCTGGGCTGCGGCTCGGCAGCTCCGCCTGGACGCGCCGCCAGTGGTAGAGGTACAGCGGGCCGGCGATGAGCAGGGTCGTCCCGGAGCTGACCAGACCGAGGATCTCCTGGCGGCGCTGCGAGCTGCGGGCGATCTCCTCCTGGCGCTCCAGCTCCTCCGCGCTGGGCTGCTCGCCGGTCCCGTCCACCGAAGGCGGGTAGCCGTAGTACTCGTAGTAGCCGGGGTCCGGGTACACGAGCCCGACGGCGCTGCGCACGAGCTGGACGGCGGCGAAGATGCTGACCACCAGGGTGATCAGGCAGACGAGGTACAGGTACGCGTTGCGCAGGGTCAGGCGGTCCTGGGCGGCCACCACGGCTCCTCTCCGAGACCGGCGGGTCCACCGGTAGCCGGCATCGTGCCGGACCCGGGCGCACCGAACGGCCGAAGTGGCGAAAGCGTTATGCGGGCGGCTCGGCCTCGCTCAGCGGACCGGGCAGGTTCACGACGATCGCCTCCTGGCTGCTGCGCGCGATGACGACCACGGCGTCCTCGTCGGTGGGGTTCTCCTCGCGGTGCGGCACGAACGGCGGAACGAAGATGTAGTCGCCGGGCTCCGGGGTCAGCCGGACCTCCCGGCCGTCCTCGGCGAAGACGAAGACCGGGTGGCCGGAGACGACGTAGATCGCCGTCTCGGAGTCCCCGTGATGGTGGTTCGCGGACGCGGTCCGCGGTCCGACGGCGGTCTGCCCCATCCAGACCCGTTCCGAGCCGACCGTCCGGTGCGAGACGGCCTCGGTACGGCGCATCCCCGGTGTCTGCCCGGTGTCGGTCGACACGTCCGCGGCGCGGACGTGCCGCAGCGGGCGATGCCAGTCGTCGTGCCCGTGCGGGCGCTGCTCTGCCATGGCTCTCCTCGTGGGAACGGGCGCCGACCGCTGCGGACCACAGCTGTCCCTGAGTCGCCATCATCGCAACAGCGGCACGTCGGGCCGAAGGCGCGGCGCCGTCGGTCCGCTGGCGGGTCGGGCGTCGTTCCGGCCGGGACGGCGAACCGGAGCGGCGACGGATCGCCCCCCGGCCGTCCGCGGGTCGGCGCTACGGTGACCGGCCAGCCGCCCACCACCGCTGGGAAGGAAGAGGCCATGGAGCCCACCGAGGTCGATGTCGTCCGGCAGGTCTTCGACGCCTTCAACGAGGGGGACCTGCAGCGGGCCGTGTCCTCCGTCAGCCCCATCTGCGAGATGACCGATGTCGCCGCCGGGCAGACCTATTCCGGCCCGGACGGCTTCCGGCAGTGGCTGGGCATCTTCGCCACGGCCTTCTCCGACGGGCGGGCCGAGCTCACCGACGTCATCCGCGACGGGTCGCGCGTGGCCGTGGAGTACATCGGTCGCGGCACCCACGACGGTCCCTTCGCGACCCCGGCCGGGACGATCCCGGCCACCGGCCGCTCGGCGGAACTCCGCTTCGCTCAGGTGGTGGAGGTGCACGACGCCTCGATCACCGCCGTCCGGGTCTACTACGACGGCGCGACGCTGCTCCGGCAGCTCGGCCTCATGCCGTCGCAGGGCAGCCCGGCCGAGCGCGGCATGACCACGCTCATGGCCCTCGGCGTCAAGGCGCAGCAGCAGATCCGCCAGCTCCGGCATCACTAGGTCGAGGCTGGACCGGGCCGGTGCTCCTGCCGGCTCGGTCCGGCGTCACCGCACTGGGGTGATCGACAGGTCCAGCGCGCGGCGGCCCTCGTCGGAGCGGGCGGTGGCCATGCGCTCGGCCGACGGGGTGCCGTACTCCGTCGTCCGCTGCCGGGCCGGGCGGCCGATCGCGGCGGCGATGCCCTCCAGCTGTGCGATGGTCCGCAGCGATCCGCTCTCGCTGCCGGCCATCCGGCTGATCGTCTCCTCCATGAGCGTGCCGCCGAGGTCGTTGGCCCCGCCCTGCAGCACCGCCTGCGTGCCGGCGTCGCCGAGCTTGACCCACGAGGTCTGGATGTTGGTGATCCGGCCGTGCAGCAGCAGCCGGGCGACGGCGTGCACGGCGCGGTTCTCCCGCACCGTCGGCCCGGGCCGCGCGACGCCGGCCAGGTAGATCGGCGAGCTGTGGTGCACGAAGGGCAGCAGCACGAACTCGGTGAATCCGCCGGTCTCGTCCTGCACCCGCGCCAGCGTGCGCAGGTGCGCCACCCAGTGGGCGGGGGTGTCGACGTGGCCGTACATCATCGTCGACGTCGTCGGCAGGCCCAAGCGGTGCGCGGCGGTGATGATCTCCAGCCAGGTCGCCGTCGGCAGTTTGCCCTTGGTGAGCACCCAGCGGACGTCGTCGTCGAGGATCTCCGCCGCCGTCCCCGGCACGCTGTCCAGCCCGGCATCGCGAGCGGCGAGGAGGAAGTCGGCGAACGACAGCCCCGTCCGCGCGGCCCCGTTCACGATCTCCATGGGGGAGAACGCGTGCAGGTGGATGCCGGGCTGCCGGCGCTTCACCTCCCGCGCGAGGTCGAGGTAGGCGGTGCCGGGCAGGTCGGGATGGATGCCGCCCTGCATGCAGATCTCCGTCGCCCCGGCGGCCCACGCCTGGTCGACCCGGTCCCCGACCTCCTCCAGGGACAGCGTGTAGGCGTCGGCGTCGGTGCGCCGCTGGGCGAACGCGCAGAAGCGGCAGCCGGTGTAGCAGACGTTCGTGAAGTTGACGTTCCGGTTCACGACGTAGGTGACGTCGTCGCCGTTCACGTCCCGGCGGACGGCGTCGGCCAGCGCGCACAGCGCCTGCAGGTCGGCCCCGTCCGCGCCGAGCAGGGCGAGGTACTCCGCGTCCGACAGCCCGGCCGGGTCGGCCTCCGCGCGGCGCAGTGCGGCGTGCACCTCCGGGTCGCCGGCGGCCAGCGCGGTGGAGGCGCCGGAGCGGGCCGCGGTGGTGCGGTCGCGCAGCTCCGACCAGTCGCCGTACACGGCGTCGAAGTCGCTGCGCCGGTCCGACGTGCGCCCAACGGTGTCGACCTCGACGTGCAGGTCGGTCCGCCCGGACGACGTCCACGCCTCGTCCGGCTCCTGCCACGGCAGCCCGACGGGGATCCGGCCCGCGACGGCCAGCCCGTCGGGGCCGGCCAGCGCGGCGACGTGCGGCCGCACCCGCGGGTCCAGCCACGGCTCGCGGGCCAGCACGTACGGCGGCTGGGCGGCCAACCGCTCCCGCAGCTCGTAGCCGGCCTCGGCCGAGAGCGCCGCCAGCTTGTCGATGTTGGGCCAGGGCCGCTCGGGGTTGACGTGGTCGGGGGTCAGCGGGCTGACCCCGCCCCAGTCATCGACACCGGCGCGCAGCAGCAGGCTCAGCTCGGTGGTGTCCGACAGGTTCGGCGGCGCCTGCACCCGCGCCTTGGGCCCGAGCAGCAGCCGGGTGACGGCGACCGCCGCGACGTACTCCTGCAGCTCCAGGTCGTCATGAGCGGCCATCGCCGTCCGCGGCTTGGCCCGGAAGTTCTGGACGATGACCTCCTGCACGTGCCCGTGCCGCTGCGCGGCGGCCCGGATCGCGCCGACGGCGTCCACCCGCTCGGCGTAGCTCTCGCCGATGCCCAGCAGCACGCCGGTGGTGAACGGGACGGCGGAGCGGCCGGCGTCCTCGAGCACCCGCAGCCGGACGGCGGGCTCCTTGTCGGGGCTGCCGAAGTGCGGCCCACCCGGCGACGACCACAGCCGGGTCGCCGTCGTCTCCAGCATCATCCCCATCGACGCGGCGACGGGCTTGAGGCGCTGGATCTCTTCCCACGACAGGACGCCGGGGTTCAGGTGGGGGAGCAGCCCGGTCTCCTCCAGCACCCGGATCGCCATCGCCCGCAGGTAGGCCAGCGTCGAGTCGAAGCCGTGCGCCTCCAGCCACTCGGCTGCGACCGGCCAGCGGTCCTCCGGGCGGTCACCGAGGGTGAACAGCGCCTCCTTGCAGCCCAGCGCCGCGCCGGCGCGGGCGAGATGGAGCACCTCGTCGGGGGAGAGGAACGGGGCCCTCCCCGCCCTGCGGAGCGGGCCCGGGGTCGTGACGAACGTGCAGTAATGGCAGCGGTCGCGGCACAGGTGGGTGAGCGGGATGAAGACCTTGCGGCTGTAGGTGACCACGCCGGGGCGGCCGGCCGAGGCGAGCCCGGCGTCGCGAACGCGTCCGGCCGCGGCCAACAGCCGGTCGAGAGGCTCACGCTCGGCCAGCCCGCGGGCGTGCAGCAGCGTCTCGGCCTCGACGGCGTCCAGGGCCACGCCGCGCTCGGCGCGGGTGAGCGCACGGCGCAGCGCGGACTCGGTGGGCGGCTTCATCGCCCTCGACGCTAGTCGAAGGACCCCGTCCTCCTCACCGCTCGCAGGCTCGCGGCGAGCCTCTGGACGGGGCCGGCCGGGCACTGCAGCGCGGCTCTCGTGCGCTCGGCGGGGCCCGCGCGCTAGATGTCGCGCCGGGAGAAGGACAGGGCGGTCAGCCCCCACACCATGGCGACCCACACCGCGGCCCAGGCGAGGTACGCCGCCGTGAGCGGGGCGCTGCTCAGGAAAGGGAACCCGCCGCCACCGGGGCCCATCTGGACGGGTGCGATCGGGTCCTGGAAGGCGTTCATGGCCCCCCGCCACAGGCCGTCGGTGGGCAGCAGGATCCGCGACACGGCGCCCACGCGCTCCACGCCCTCGTTGCCCAGCGCCCCGCCGAGCCCGCCGACCACGCCCGCGACCCACGTCGCCCCGAAGAGCCCCACCGCCACGATGCCCGACGCCATCGGCGAGATCACGCTGGACAGCAGGAGGGCCAGCGTCAGCAGCACGAGCGTCTCGGCCGCCATCAGCGCCAGCCCCGTGGCGGGCGCCGGGGGCCAGTAGCCGACCGTCGCGCGGACGACGAGGATCTAGGCGAGGCCGGCCAGCACCGCGTAGCCGCAGCCGAAGGCGGCCAGGCCGAGCCATTTGCCGAGCAGGACGGCCGACCGGCGGACGGGGCGGGCCAGCATCGCCAGCGCCTGCCCCGACTCCACCTCGCCGGCCACCGTGGGCCCGGCGAGGAACGCCGTGCCGATCGCCGCGATGAGGCTCAGCCCGAACATGATCAGGTTGAGCAGCAGCGAGGCCACGAGGCGGGCCTCGCCGCTGGTCATGGTGCCCAGCTCGGTGTCCAGGCCGATCAGCTTCGAGAAGCCCCAGCCACTGAGCGCGAGCAGCACCACCGTCAGGGCCAGCAGCGCCCACGCCACCCGCCGGCGCAGCGCCTCGTGCAGCGTGAGCCGCGCGACGGTCAGCGCGGTCACGCGTCCTCCTCGCTGGCGCTCGTCGGCCACGTGACCGGCGGTGCCGTGTCCATTCGTGACCTCGCGAGCTCCGTCACGCCCCGTCCTCCTCGTGCCGCAGGATGCCCAGCAGGCGCTCCTCGAGGCTGATCCGCACCGGCTCGACGGCGTGCACCCGGACGCCGAGACCGACCAGGTCGCGCACCAGGTCGGGCACCGTGACGCCGTCGTCGTCCGCCGGGAGCGCGACGGTGAACACGTCGCTGCTGCGCGTCAGCGAGCCGGCCGCCCGTAGCCGGTCCTCCGCCCGCCGGTCGAGCCCGCCGAGCCGCAGCCGGACCTCCCGCTGGCCGAGCAGCTCGGCCAGGGTGCCCGACGCCGCCACCCGGCCCCGGTCGAGGATCACCACCCGGTCGCAGACCCGCTCCACCTCGCCGATGAGGTGGGAGTTGAGCAGCACGGCGACGCCGCGCGACTTCAGCGACAGGACGATGTCGCGGACGTCGACCCGGCCGAGCGGGTCCAGTGCGCTGGTCGGCTCGTCGAGGACGACGAGTTCCGGCCGGGCAACCAGCGCGGCGGCGAGCCCGAGCCGCTGCTGCATGCCCTTCGAGAACCCGCCGACCCGGTCGCCCGCCCGGTCGGCGAGGCCGACGAGGGCCAGGCACTCCCGCCGCTCGGCGGCATCGACGTCGGCGCGGGCAAGCCGGACGTGCAGGTCCAGCACCTCGGCCGCGGTCAGCCACGGCTGGTAGCGGAACAGCTCGGGCAGGTACCCGACGGCGCTGCGGGACCGCGGATCCGACGCCCGCCGACCGAGCAGCAGCACCTCGCCGGCGTCGGGCCGGACCAAGCCCAGCAGCATCTTAATGACGCTGGTCTTCCCGGCGCCGTTGGGGCCCAGCAGCCCGAGCACCTCGCCGCGGGCCACGGTGAAGGAGACGTCGTCGACGGCGGTCCGGCGTCCGTACCGCTTGCGCAGCCCGGAGCACCAGACCGCCGGGGACGGCGGCAGACCGGCGAGCCCTTCGGCCGCCGAACCCGCGGCAGCGGTGTCGGGGGCCATCCCGCGGACCGCAGCGGCGTCAGCGGAGGTCACGGGCCACCGACAGCAGCTCGTCGGCGCTGAGCGACCCGGCCACGCCGGTCATGACGCCGTCCTCGACCCAGACCACGGCGGCGAACAGCCCGTCGCGCGAGGCGAGCACAGTCGCGGACGACCCGCCCACGTCGGCGGTGGAGCTGGTGACCAGCTCGGCCGGGACGGGCAGCGGCAGCGTCGCGGCGTCGCTGGAGAGGTCCCGCAGCTGGTCGGCGAGACCGGCGGGCATGCCCGGGAGGGTCAGCAGGTAGTCGCGCACCGTCTCGAACGGCACACCCGAGGAGGAGACCGTGGGCGCGACCACGCGGGCGACGACGAGGGTCGGCACACCGGTGGGCTGTGACCAGACGGCCGCGACGCCGGGGCCGGCCTGGAGCCGTAGCGTGCTGCCGTCCAGCCCGGCGGGCGGGGGCGGCAGGACCTCGCCCTCGGCGGCCGCCGCCTGCGCGGCCTTCTCGGCTGAGAAGGTGAACGTCGCGCCTGCGACGCCGGCCGCCTGGTAGGCCGGTTCCCCGGTCACGCCATCGGGCAGCTCGGCGACCTCGGGAACGGCGAGACCGGTGCGCTCGCGCGCGGTCGCGGCGTCGGCCACCTGCTCCGGGTCGGGCTCCTGCGTCAGCTCCAGCTCGCCGTAGGCGGAGAGGTCGGGGAGCGCGACCAGCTCGGTCGAGGTCACCTCCACCGGCGTGACCTGCTCGGTCCGGAAGATCGGCAGCCAGTCGTTCGCCGCCGCGACGCCGGCCCCGGTCACCAGGATCACCGCGCTGAGCGCGGCGACCGCGGGACGGCGGGCCGCCGTCCGCCACCGGCCACGCCCGGCGACCAGGGTCGCCGGCGGCCGTGCGGACGTCATCGACAGCCGGGCCCACGCCGCGTCGGTGTCGATGCCGGTGGTCGGTGTCGAGAGCGCGGCTCCGACGCGGCGCGCGTCGGCGCGGGCGTCGTCCAGCCGGCGCAGGCAGGTGGGGCAGTCCGCCACGTGGCGGCGGTCGGCGTCGGTCACGCCGGCCGGCTCGTCGACCAGGCGGCGCAGGACGCCGTCACTCGGATGACGCATGGCGGTTCAGCTCCTCGAGCAGGACGGACTCGGCGCGGCGCACGGTGGTGCCCACGCTCCCGGGTGACAGATCGAGTGCGGCGGCGACCTCGGCGTAGCTCAGGCCGCTGTGCCGGAGTACCAGCGCGGCCGCCTGCCGGTGCGGCAGCCGGGCGAGCGCGGCCCGGACGGACCTGCGTTCCTCGCGGGTGATGACGAGGTCGGCGACGTCGGGGACGACATCGGACCGTCGTCGGCGGCCTCCTCCCGGGCGCTGCGGCGGCGGCCGGAGCGGAGCAGGTTGAGGGCGGTGTGGGTCGCGGCGACGGTGAGCCACCCGCCGGCCTCGCCGGCCGGCACCGATGATCGGCCGAAGGACAGGAACACCTCCTGCGCGACGTCCTCGGCGGAGTCCCGTGACCCGAGCACCCGGGCGGCCACGCCGACGACCCGCAGGTACTCCCGGCGGAACACCTCGCCGAGGTCGGCACGCACGGCCCCGCCGGCCGCCGACCGCGAGCCCCCCACGCCGTCCTCCTCCCGGGCCCGCGGCGGCGCGCCGCCGTGCAGTCCGCCGGGAAGCGGGAGGACGGCCGCCGGTGCGCCGTGCCGAACGAGCTCCATGTCCCTACAGCACCGCCCGGGCCGGCGATGTGACACATCCGCGGCCGCAGTCTGCCGGCGGGGCCGGTGCGGTCAGGCCCGACGGGCCGGGGCGCCGGTCCCGTCGACGTAGCGGCCCCGGTGACGGATCAGGGGGGCCGCCGACGCATCGCCGGGCAGCACCTCGTCGACGGCGAGCAGCGCGAGCACGTGGTCGCCGGCCTCGACCAGCCGCTCCAGCCGACAGTCCAGCGCGACCAGGCCGCCGCCGAGCACGATCCCCCCGCTGCCGGGGGCCCGTGTCCAGGGCAGCGACTCCAGCAGGTGGCGGGCGCTGGGCCGCCCGGCCGAGGAGAACCGGCTGGCCACGATGGCGTGCCCGGCGGCGAGGACAGTCAGCGCGCACCGGCCCACCTCCTCGAGCACCTCGGCGGGGTAGCCGCCCGCGGAGAGCCCGACGGCGACCAGTGGGGGGCGCGCGGACACGCTCATCACCGAGGACACGGTGGTGCCCACGTCGTCGATGTCGTCCTGCACGGTCAGCAGGCACACCCCGGCCGCGTACTGGCGCAGGGCCTCGGCGAACGCAGCGGGCTCAACCGGCATGGCGGGAAGTCGATCACACGGCCGGGAGGAGCGGCTCCGCCGGCGCCACGACCAGCTCGGCGAGCTCGAGCATCGACGGGCGGTCCACCGTGCCGCCGGCGGCGCACGACGTCCGCCGGGGCTCGGCGGCCCGGCGCTCGACCAGCCGCAGCAGCACCAGCCGGTCGACCCCCTCCTGCCGGACCCGCACCGGTACCGCCAGGCCCCCGTCCACGGGCTCGGCCCGGGCCGCCGCCCGGACCGCGTCCAGGGCGGGGAGATCCAGCGCCTGCCGGACGTAGACCTCGGCCGCCTGCGCGGACGCCGGCATCCCGGCGATCCCGCGCACAGTCCCCGGCGGCCTCGGGGTCGTCCTCCGGCGTGAGCGCCGCCAGCAGGGCGTCGACGTCGGGGATCGGCGCGAGGCTGCCGGCCTGCCGGACGGCTCCCTCGCGGACCTCGTGGTCGGCCAGTACCCGCCCCGGCCGGACGGGGACGAGCAGACCGGTCCGGTCGGGGGTCGGCAGGTGCAGCCAGTCCCCGGCGCCGAGCTCGGGCCGCCGCACCGGGCGGGCCCGGCTGCGCAGGCCCAGCGCGTCCTCGCGCAGCAGCGCCTCCAGCACCGCGGTCAGCAGCGGCGGGGCG
>JALYNA010000405.1 GCA_030773455.1 Actinomycetota bacterium | reverse complement strand
GGCTACACCGTCACCATCACCACAGCCGCCTGACAATCGACCCGAGCAGGCCTCGGAACGATCGATCCCGAGGTCCGCTCAAGCGCGCCGCCGTGACCCCCGCAGCAGTGACTATTTTCCGGTCAGGAGCCGAGGCCGGCCTCGCGCGCGGACCATCGCCTCGGCGCGGTCGGCGACCCGCAGCTTGGCGAAGATCGCGGACACGTAGTTGGCCACGGTCTTCGGCGACAGCGACAGCCGCCGGGCGATCGAGGGGTTCGGGTGCCCCTGGGCGATCAGGCCGAGGATCTCCCGCTCCCGGTCGGTGAGCTCGGGGAGGACCGGAGGCGCCGGCCGGGGACCGGCGAGGAAGGCGAGCACCCGGCCGGCGACCGCCCGGCTGAAGATCGCCTCGCCGCGGGCCACGGCCCGGATCGCGCCGGTGAGCTCGTCCTCGTCGGCGTCCTTGAGCACGTAGCCGCGGGCGCCGGCGCGCAGCGCCAGGAGGACGGAGTCCTCGTCCTCGAAGAGGGTCAGCACCAGCACCCGCGCCTCCGGGTCGGCGGTCACGATCGCCCGGGTCGCCTCGATGCCGCTGATGCCGGGCAGCTGCAGGTCCATCAGCACGACGTCGGGTCGCACGTCGGCCGCGAGGCGCACCGCCTCCTCGCCCGTGGCCGCCGTCCCCGCCACGGTCAGGCCGTCCGCGGCCTCCAGCAGCGCGACCACCCCGCGCCGGAACAGGGGGTGGTCCTCGACCACGAGCACCCGCAGGCTCACGGCGCCACCAGCGGGAGCCGCGCGGCCACGCGCGTCCCGCCCTCCGGGATGGCGAGCACCTTGCACCAGCCACCGGTCTCGGCGGCCCGCTCCGCCATCGACGACAGGCCTACCCCGCGCACGAGCGCGGCCGGCAGACCGGCTCCGTCGTCGGTCACCGACACGGCCAGCTCCCCGCCGTCCACGGTGACGGCGACGGCGCAGCTGTGCGCGTCGGCGTGCCGGACGACGTTGGTTAGGGCCTCCTGCACGATCCGGTAGGCGGCGACCTCGACGGCGGCGGGCAGTGCCGGCAGGTCCCCGGTGCGCACGTCGATCCGGGTGGCCGACCCGTCGGCGCCGATCCGCTCGGCCAGCCGCTGCAGCGCACCGGTCAGGCCCAGCTCGTCGAGCGCCGGCGGGCGCAGTCCGTGCACCAGCCGGCGGATGTCGCCGATCGCCGTCCGCAGCTCGGCGCGCAGTTCGGCGGCGAGGTCCGCGGCGGCTACCGGGTCGCGGGAGATCAGCGAGCGCAGCAGGCCGGTCTGCACGGTCAGCCCGGCCAGCTGGGCACCGAGCCCGTCGTGCAGGTCGTGGCGCAGCCGCCGGCGCTCCTCCTCCCGAGCGGTCACCAGCCGCTCGCGGGAGCGCTGCAGATCGGCGGTCAGCCGGACGGCGGAGACCGCGACACCGGCCTGCCGGGCGAAGTCGGCGACCAGCCGCCGGTCGGCGCCGGAGAACGCGGCCTCGCCCGGGCGCAGCCCGAGCTCCAGGGAGCCGACGCGGGTGCCGTGGTGCAGCAGCGGCACGGTCTCCGTCTCAGTCCAGGGGGTGCCCGCGGTGACGGGCGGAGCGTCGTCGTCCAGGCGGACCGCCGCGTACGGCAGCCGCAGCGCCTCCCGCACGGTCGAGACGATCGCCGGGAGCACCGCCTCGGGCGCCAGGGTGTTCTCCAGCCGCCGGCCGAGCTGGGCCAGCGCCGCATAGGGCTCGGCCCGCCGTCCGTACAGCAGCCGGTCGACCGCCCGCTGCAGCCGGTCGCGCGCCGGGGCGAACAGCACCGCGACCACCCCGGTGGCGACGAGCGAGGCGAGCAGGTCGTCGTCCCGGCGCAGCGCCGCCCCGAGGTAGCCGACGAGCAGGACGTAGACCCCCACCACGCCGAGGGTCAGGACGGCGTAGACCAGGGTGCGGTTGAGGACGACGTCGATGCCGTCGAGCCGGTACCGCAGCACCGCGACCGTCACGGCGACCGGGAGCGCGATCAGCACCCAGCCGAAGACGACGCTGCTCACCGCCGGCAGCACGCCGTCCAGCGGGGCGAGCAGCGCGGGGGCGACGGCGAAGAGGAACCACGTCATCTGCTGCCGCTCCGCGCCGCTCGAGCGCCGGAACCGGACGACGACGGCGGCCACCGCTGCGACCAGCCCCAGCCCGACCGCGACGCCGATTGCCCCGAAGACGGGGAGCTGCTCGACCGGGGCCAGACCGTCGACGCCGATCGGGTTGTCGATGCGGTAGTCGACGTCCTGGCCGGAGAGGGTGTCGGTCAGCATGCCGAGCACCGCGGCGAGGGCCAGGGCAGCTCCGGGGAGCACGGCAACGGGGCGCCACCGCGGAGACGGCAGCCGGCCGTCGGGGAACAGCAGCGGCAGGTAGACCAGGAACAGCCCAGCAGCACGAACCAGTACCAGCTCTGCAGCCAGGCGCCGAGGACGGCGAGGACGTCGGGCCGGCCGCTGGTCGTCATCACCCAGGCGGCGTAGGTGTCACCGGCCGCGCCGAGCACCAGCAGCAGGGCGGCGGCGGCCATCAGCCAGCCGACGGCGTTGCGCGGGCGCCGGGACACCAGCAGCGCTCCGGCGACGGCGGAGACCCCGAAGCCCAGGAACAGCGGCAGGCCCTCCGCCGGATCCAGCCCCGGGGAGCCGAGCCGGCGGTCCAGCACGACGTAGGCGAGGACGCCGGCGAGGTAGACGGGGGGCAACGCCCAGACGAGGTGTCGGGCCGCCGG
>JALYNA010000404.1 GCA_030773455.1 Actinomycetota bacterium | reverse complement strand
CGGTACCAGCGGCTCGATCAACGCCCACTGCGCATCGGTCAAGTCCGAGGGGTAGGCCGGGGAAGAGCCCATGCCTCACCCTCACCGACCTGGCCGCACTTGTCACCAGCCTTACTCAACACGTTCTTAGTGGGCAAACGGCCGGCGGGGCTCACAGCTGGGCAAGCACCTCGAAGTCCAGACCGTCTGCGCGGGCAACATAGACACGCTGTCGAAGGTGCCTGTTGGCCACGTGAACCGGTCCCCGGGGACCGTCGTAGCCGGTGGTGTCAGCTACGCCGCAGACCGCCGGCAAATCCGTGCTGCCGGAGCGCCGCCACAGCTCGGCCAGCAGCCGCAGCCCCTCGTAGCAGGACTCGCCGACGCTGGTCGCCGCCGGCGCCATGACACCGTGCCGGCGACTGTAGTCAGCCAGGAACTGCAGGCTGCTTTCGGTGCCCAGCGCCTCGAAGAAGCCCGCTGCCGCGTACAGGCCACCGGTGCCGCCGGCGCCCGTGGCGAGGAGCATGTTCTCGTCCATGAGCGGGCTGAGCCGAACGATCCGCTCGTCGAGCCCTCGGGCGGCGAACGCGCGGTTGAACTGCACCGCGTCCTCCCCGACGAGCAGCATCAGGATGCCGTCCGGGCGGACCCGCTCGACCGCAGTCAAGACGGAACTGAAGTCCTCCGACCCGAGGCGGACGTAGCTCTCGGCGCAGATGCGGGCGCCGAGCTGCTCGGCGTACGCCCGCGCAGCGGCCGCGGACGCCCGCGGCCACACGTAGTCGTCGCCGACGATGAACCAGCGTCGAACTCCGAGGGCCGTCCCCATCCACCGCATAGCCGGATACAGCTGCAGGTCCGGTGTCTCCCCGGTCAGGAAGACGCCGGGGGTCTGCTCGCCCCCCTCGTACAGAGCGGTGTAGACGTAGGGGACGCGCCCGGCTGTGCGCGGTGCGACAGCCTGGCGGACGGCGGAGATGTGCCAGCCGGTCACTGCGTCCAGAGCCCCTGCCGAGATGAGGCAGTCAACTTCGTCCGCGACCCGGTCGGGAGGCTGGCCGCCATCGATGAGGACCAGCCGCAATTGGCGCCCCAGCACCCCGGAATCGGCGTTGATCTCCTCCACGGCGAGGGCGGCGGAGGCCTCGCAGGAGGGACCGAACATGCCGGCGGGCCCCTGCAGCGGGATCACCAACCCCACGTGAAGGGTCTGGTACCATGCATCGTCGGCCCGCGAGAGAGCCAGCGGACCTTCCAGAGCCTCGGCGGGTGTGGACCGCACGGTCGGTTCGCCCATCGGGGCCTCCGCGACTGTCTGGCGGGTCGACGCCCACGCCATTTGGCGCGGTGGCGCCAAAACTTCCCCCTACAATGGTCTTCGCAGGAAGCGACACTAGGACCGGGCGACGGGGAGCGCAATGCCGGGCATCGCCGCCGATCGCTCGGCATTCGCACTGATCACCGCGGTCGAGCGGCAGTTGACCGCCGCGGTGGCCGCAGACCTCGAACAGCAAGGCGTGACCGTTGAGCAGTGGCGCGTCCTGAACGGCTTGTCTCATCGTGAGGGCCGGTCGATGAGCGAGCTGGCGAGCCTGGCCATGTTGCCCGCACCGACGCTCACCAAGATCGTCGACCGATTGGTGGCCGGGAATCTGGTGCACCGCCGCAGCGACCCCTACGACCGCCGCCGGGTGCTGGTGCTGCTCACACCGCGCGGCCGGGCCAGCCGCACCCGGCTCGAGCAGGTCATCCGGCGGCACGAAGCCAACCTGGAAGAGGTCCTCGGCCGTTCCGGCCTCCTCCAGCTCACCGATCTTCTGGCCAGCCTGCACGCGACCACCGACTGACTTTGGCCGAGGACCGCACACTGGGGCACCGAACGGCCGGAGTGGGAGGCCTGCACCCTCGTCCAACCCTCGACCAGGCAACCATGACGATGTCCGCACCATGTCCGCACCCTGTCCGCGGAACCGTCCGGGCCAGGTGTCGCTGACCCCGGCTCTCCGGCATACCGAAGCTGCCGGAGCATCTCGCCGCCCCCCAGCCCCTCGGGGCCCAGCGAAAGAGCCGAGGTCGGCGCCTCCGGCTCCGCCTGACCAGTGATCCAGCCCCAACGGTTCCAGATTGCATGAGCCCTGGCCTTGTTGCATGAGCCCTGGCCTTG
>JALYNA010000403.1 GCA_030773455.1 Actinomycetota bacterium | reverse complement strand
GGTGATGACGGCCGGCCTCGAACGGTGGACCGGGAAAGCATCCGGTCCAGTCCGCAGCGGCGAAGGGGAGGCATGTCCGTACTCGTCGTCCTCGTGCCGATGCTGCTGATCGTCGTCCTCGGCTACGCAGTCGGCTACACCGTCTGGGAGGCGACCGGCCTCGGCGGGAACCCGGAGGTCGCCGGCTGGCTGACCGGGCTGTTCCTGCTGGCCGGCCTCACCCGGGCGTTGCTCTCGTGGCACCGGCGGCGCCGGGGGAGGGGCTGAACCGGGGCTCGTCTCAGCGGGGGCCGGTGTAGCGGACGACCGTGCCGGGACCCAGGGTGCGGGCGGTCTGCAGGGAGACGGTCGCGCGGCGCATCGTCTCGGCGGCGGTCGCACCCGCCTGGAACCCGGTGACGCCGGCGCAGGCGCCCAGCCCCGGGATGCCGAGCTCGCCGATGGTGCTGACCACCCGTGCCGCGGCGGCCTCCGCGCCCTCGACAGTGCCGCCCAGCAGGACGGCGAACTCGTTCGGGCCCGAGCGGCCGAGCCAGTCGTCGCCACGCAGCGAGCGGGCCACGACGGCGGTGGCGGCGGCGAGGGCGCCGGTCGCGGTCGGCCAGGCGTCGTCACGGCGCAGCAGCCCCAGCACGATCAGCGCTCCGGGGACAGCGGGACGGGCGGCCAGGCGCTCGGCGAGATGCGCCGAGACCGAGTTGGGGCCGGGGAGCAGGCTCGTCCGTGTGACTGTCTCGTCCCGCCGTCGTCGCGCGGGCGGAGGGGAGTCAGTCCTGGCGCGTGGGGCGTGCCGTCAGCAGGAGCCCGACCTCCGACAGCAGCGCCGCGGCCCAGCCGGTCGCGATGAAGATGTCGCCGGTGTGGATGCCGCGATCCTCGCCGAGGCTGACGAGAACGGGGCCGTCGTTGAGGTACTCGCCGGTGAGCAGAAGGACGGCGAACGTCGAGAGAATTGCCGCGATGACGGTCGCGAACAGCCAGCGGAGCACCACCCGACGGTAGCGGTGATTCTTACCGAACCTGTTCAAGTGGGTGGACAGGGTGTAGGTCCGCTGCGACCCGGCACGGGTCACTGGTCCTCCCCGTCCTCGGCTCCATCGGTCGGATGCCCGGAGCCGGTGTGCCCGGGCCGTAGCGGTCACCGAACAGCACGACCGGCTGGCCCGGCCGCGGGCGCTGCTGACCGTCCGGGCGTGCTGGTGGGCGATTGGTCAGCTGCGCGGCGAGCACGCCTCGATCGCCGGCATCGCGCGGGCGCTGGGGACGGCCTGGCGCACGGTGTGGCGAGCCGTCGAGCCCCTGCTCAAGGGCATGGCCGCTGATGAATCCCGCTTCGCCGGCGTCACCGCCCTCGGAGTGGACGAGCACGTGTGGCACCACGTCCCCACCAAGTGCATCAGTGAGGGCGGGCGGGGCCCGAAGGAGCTGACCGGGATGGTCGACCTCACCCGTGACCAGCACGGACGCGTGCGAGCGCGGCTGCTGGACCTGGTGCCTGGCCGGTCGGGGAAGGCCTACGGCGACTGGCTCACCGACCGCGGCGAGACCTTCCGAGCGGGCGTCACCGTGGCCACGCTGGACCCCTTTCACGGCTACAAGAACGCCATCGCCGACCACCTCCAGGACGCCACCGCCGTCCTGGACGCCTTCCACCTGATCAAGTTGGGCACCGACGCGGTTGACCGCTGCCGGCGCCGGATCCAGCAGGAGATCCACGGGCACCGTGGCCGCAAGAGTGATCCGCTGTATGGGATCCGAACGATGCTGCGCGCCGGCGCGGAGAAGCTCACCGACCGGCAGTGGGCACGCCTGCAGACCGCGATCGACGCCGACGAACGACACCTGCCGGTGTGGCTGGCCTGGTCCTGCGCCCAGCAGCTGCGCGCCGCCTACCGGCACCCCACGCCGGCCGAAGGCCGCAAGATCGCCGAGCAGGTCCTCGCCTCGTTCCCGACCTGCCCGGTGCCCGAGATCGCCCACCTGGGCCGCACCCTCAAGCAGTGGCGCGACGCGTTCCTGGCGTACTTCGACACCGGCAGATCCACCAACGGCGGCACAGAAGCCGTCAACGGCCTCATCGAGCTGCACCGCCGCATCGCCCGCGGCTTCCGCAACCGAGACAACTACCGGCTACACATGCTCCTGATCGCCGGCGGACTGTCCAGCCCCCACCTCAAGTAAGAACAGCCCCTCTTTTCTCAACAACTAGGGCGTTGTGATCTCGGAGTGACCACAATCAGGCGACGGGCGTCGACCGGGGGAGACGTGGAGTGGTGGGGGTGGCTGTTGGTGGGGTGGGCAGTGCTCGCGTTGCCGCTGTCGTCCCGGGCCGGGCCATCCGGGGCGGCCGATCGCCGACGCCGCCGTGACTTTCTCGGAAGCGCCAGATGCGCTTGTGCCACACCAACGTGACCGGGCGACCGAAGCACGGGGCATCGACCAGCGCGACGTCGCGACGGCCGTGGCTGCGTGCGAGCACCCCACACGCCGGGCAGCCCATCGGCGCCGGCGCCGACTCCACCGTCACCCGCAGCCGGCCGTCGGCCTCGGTCACGTCGATGACGTGGAAACCCGCCAGACCGACGAGTCGGTCGCAGCGGTCGCAGTAACCCGGATCAGAACACGAGCGCGCAGCAGCGCAGAGGTTGTCCCGAGTTGACTCGAA
>JALYNA010000402.1 GCA_030773455.1 Actinomycetota bacterium | reverse complement strand
GCACCGCCGCTGCGTCCGCGACTACGAGACCCTGCCGGAGCACTCCGAAGCCATGGTCCACATCGCAATGATCATGACCATGTCCAGGCGCCTGGCTCAGTAACCCAGTTGTGAGACGCGTTCTGAGACCTCTGAGGACTGAGCCACCCCCGCCTATACGAGAGCGGCTGGTGTGCCGCGGCTCCGGTCCCTGGGGGCAGGGCGCTGAGACGGCGTCACGGGCCTGCCGTCGCCCGCCCGCCGGCCGTGTGCGCGCCTTGATATCTCGTCGTCGGAGGGGCGCCTGGCTGCGGGAGGTCGTCTCAGCCGCCTCATGGGGCACTTCACCGGGCGCGGGGCTGCCCCGGGGTCACCAGGCCGGGCTCGTAGGCCAGGACGACGGCCTGCACCCGGCCCCGTAGGCCCAGCTTGGCCAGGATCCGGTTGACGTGGGTTTTTACCGTGACCTGGGCGATGAACAGATTCCGGGCGATCTCCTCGTTGGACAGCCCGCGGGCCACGAGCACGAGCACTTCCCGCTCCCGCTCGGTGAGCTCCCGGAGACCAGCCGGCACGCCGCTGCTCGGCGGCGGCCGGCTGATGTGCTCCTCGATGAGCCGCCGGGTCAGTGCGGGGGCGAGCAGGGCCTCCCCTGCGGCGACCGTCCGGATGCCCTCGACGAGCCGGTCGGGCGGGGTCGCCTTCAACAAGAACCCCGCAGCCCCGGCACACAGGGCCGCGTAGACGTACTCGTCCAGGTCGTACGTGGTGAGCACCAGCACCCGGGTGCGCCCGCCGAGCCGCATCAGCTCCCGGGTGGCCGCGATGCCGTTCAGCACCGGCATGCGGATGTCCATCAGGACCACGTCCGCACCTGTCCGGCGCACCACGTCGACCGCCTGCCGGCCGTCGGCGGCCTCGCTCACCACGTCGATCCCGCGCTTCTCCAGGACCAGGCGCAGCCCGGAGCGGACCAGGTCCTGGTCGTCGGCCACGACGACCGTGGTCACCGATCGCCCCGGGCCAGCGGAAGGCTCGCGCGCAGCGCGTACCGGCCGTCGCCGGTCGGCCCGTGCTCCAGCCGCCCGGCGAAGACGGCGACGCGTTCGGCGACTCCGACGAGGCCCAGCCCGCTGCCGGCCGTGCCATCCGGACCGACGACGTTCTCCACGCAGATGTCCAGCGCACCCCGGCCGACGACGACGCGGACCTGCGCCGCCCGGTCGCCGCTGTGACGGAGCGCGTTGGTCAGCGCCTCCTGGAGGATCCGGTACGCCGACAGGTCCAGGGCCGGGGAAGCCCATGCAGCGGACCATCCACCGCGAGGTCGACCGGCCCTGCACGGCGGTGAGCTCGAAGCCGGTCCGCACGCGAACGGCTGGCGAGTGACCGCGCGGCTGCCCGTGCGGGAGCCGGTGCTCACGTGACGCTGCGGGTAGTCGTCGCCGAGGATCAGGCGCTGGTACGAGCCGGACTGGTGACCATCCTGCGCACCGACCCAGCCATCGAGGTGGTCGGGGAGGTCGCCGACGGACAGGCAGCGATCCGGCTCGTGGAAGCGAAGCGTCCGGACGTGGCCTCGCTCGATGTCCGGATGCCCATCCTCGAGGGCCTGGCTGCCACCCGACAGATCATCGACCGAGTGCGGTCGACGAGAGTGGTGGTGCTGACGACTTTCGGTCAGGACGAGGTGGTGTTCGAGGCGCTGCGGTCCGGAGCAAGTGGTTTCCTGCTCAAGGACACCCGGCCGGAGGACGTGCTCGCCACCGTGCACGCCGTCGCGGCAGGGGAGGCGCGGCTCGACCCGGCTGTGACGTCGTCTGTGGTGGCGCACTTCCGGGCACAGGGGCCACCCCGGCCCGGCGGTCGTTCTCTTCCGGCCCTCACCGCGCGCGAGCGTGAGGTTCTTGTCCTCCTTGCCCGCGGCCGGAGCAACGCGGAGATCGGCACCGAACTCGTGGTCTCGATCGGCACCGTTAAGACGCACGTTGGTAGCGTGCTCGCCAAGCTCGGCGCCCGAGATCGTGTGCAGGCTGTCATCGCCGCCTACGAAAGTGGTCTCGTCCGATAGGAGTGACCGCCCACACCGCCGAGGACTGCTACCCCGCTTCCACTCATGCTCGGCTGACACCGCGCCCGACGGTGTCCGGCCGCACTCTGCCCGGAGAAGCAAGCCGCGCACTACAGCTCGAGCGGGAGGCCGGTGTAGTTCTCCGCCAGCTCGCGCGCGGCGGTCTCCGAGGAGCAGATCCGGCGCAGCTGGGCGAGCTGCAGCTCGGCGTCGAAGTCGTCGCCCGAGCGGTGCAGCATCGAGGTCATCCACCAGGAGAAGTGGGTGCACCGCCACACCCGGGCCAGCGCCCGGTCGGAGTAGGAGTCGACCAGGTCGGTCTGCTTCTCGGTCAGCAGCCGCGCCAGCGCCTGGGCGAGCAGGGTGACGTCGGCGACGGCGAGGTTGAGGCCCTTGGCACCGGTCGGCGGGACGATGTGCGCGGCGTCCCCGGCCAGGAGGAGCCGGCCGCGGCGCATCGGGGCGCTGACGAACGAGCGCATCGGCAGGATCGACTTCTCCGTCACCGGCCCGCGGTTGACCGACCAGCCGTCCAGCGCCATGCGGGTGTTGAGGGCGTCCCAGATCCGCTCGTCGGACCAGTCCTCGATATTCTCTGCCGGATCGACCTGCAGGTACAGCCGCGACACCGACGGTGAGCGCATCGAGTACAGCGCGAACCCCTCGGGGTGCCAGGCGTAGATCAGCTCGTCGGTCGCGGGCGCCGCGTCGGCCAGGATGCCCAGCCACGCGTAGGGGTAGGTGCGCTCCCACACCCGCCCGCCGGCCTGCTGCACCACCGCGCCGGAGGGGCCGTGGAAGCCGTCGGTGCCGGCGATGACGTCGCAGTCGAGCACCTGGGGGACGCCGGCGGAGTCGGTGAACCGGATGCGCGGGCTGTCGCCGTCGACGTCCTCGGGCCGGATGTCGGAGACCTCGAACAGCAGCGGCGGGCCGCCGTCCAGCTGCGCCGCGATGACGTCCTTCACGACCTCGGTCTGCCCGTAGACCCACACGCTGCGCCCGCACAGCGCGGGGAAGTCCAGGGTGTGCCGGGTGCCCGGGTACTGCAGGTGGATGCCGGAGTGCTCCAGCCCCTGGCGGCGCAGCCGGTCGCCCACCCCGGCGGCGGTCAGCGTGTCGACGGTGTGCTGCTCGAGGATGCCGGCGCGGATGCGGGCCTCCACGTACTGCCGCGACCGGCTCTCCAGGACCACGGAGTCGATGCCCTGCAGGGCCAGCAGCCGCGACAGCAGCAGGCCGGCCGGGCCGGCGCCGATGATCCCCACCTGTGTACGCACGGGCCGAGTGTGACCGCCGCCGTGCGGACGCCGAAACCGCCGGCTTCCGCTCAGGAGAAGTGCTGCACCCGCGACAGCTCCCGCCCGATGCCCCGCGCGGCGACCTGCAGGACGGGCACGAGCCGCAGCGAGTCCCGCCGGTGGCTGGGGACGACGATGCCCAGGGCGGCGACGACGGCCGGGCCGGCGGGCCGCTCCACGCGCACCGGGACGGCCACCGACAGGGTGCCCAGCGACATCTCCTCGGCCGTCCGGGCGTATCCGCGGCGGCGGACCTCGGCGATTTCCCGGCGCAGCCGCCCGGGGCCGACGACGGTGTGCCGGGTCTCCCGCGTCGGCGCGCGCAGCACCGCCTCGGCGACGTCGTCGGGTGCGGCGGCCAGCAGCACCTTGCCCACCGCGGTGGCGTGCAGCGGCAGCCGGCTGCCGACCTGGCTGACCACCGGCACCGACTCGCGACCGGAGACCCGCTCGACGTAGAGCGCGCTGCGGCCCTCCCGCACCGCGAGGTGCACCGTGTCGCGGGTAGCGGTGTGCACGTCGAGCAGGAAGGGCGCGGCCACCTGGCGCAGCTCGAGCTGCACGGGGGCCAGTAGGCCGAGGTCCCACAGCCAGCGGCCGATCTCGTAGCGGCCGTCGGGACGCCGATGCAGCGCACCCCAGCCGGTCAGCTCACCGAGCAGCCGGTGCGCGGTCGACAGCGGCGTCCCGGAGCGCTCGGCGATCTCCGACAGCGTCAGCCGCGGGGCGGAGCTGTCGAAGGCGCCGAGCACGGCCAGGGCACGGGCGGTGACCGACCGCCCCGCCGTCGTCCCGCCACCGGCCACGTCTGCTCCCCCTTCCGCTGACCGGAAGGCCAGGCTTGGGTAGCGTAGCCCCGCGGCCCTACGGTCCTGGCATGACCGGGACCACATCCGGCAGCCGGCTCGGCCTGCCGCGCTACGCGCGCACGGACGCCACGCTGCGCACCCCCGTCGGCCACGCCGAGTACAAGAGCACCGGACTGCGGGCGCCGCTGTGCACCCCGGTCGACCTGCCGCACCGGCTCACCGAGGTCACCGGGCCGCTGCTGGGCGAGGACCGGGTGCAGCCGGGCGACGCCGACCTGACCAAGCGGGAGGGCGGCAAGGCGCAGGGGCAGCGGATCATCGTCTCGGGGCGGGTGCTCGACAGCGACGGCCGGCCGGTGCCGCACGCCCTCGTCGAGATCTGGCAGGCCAACGCGGCCGGGCGCTACCGGCACGTGGTCGACAACTGGCCGGCCCCGCTGGACCCGCACTTCGACGGGCTGGGCCGCGTCATGACCGACGCCCAGGGCAACTACGAGTTCACGACCGTCAAGCCCGGCGCCTACCCGTGGGGCAACCACCACAACGCCTGGCGGCCGGCGCACATCCACTTCTCGCTGTTCGGCCGGGCGTTCACCCAGCGCCTGGTCACCCAGATGTACTTCCCGGACGACCCGCTGTTCTTCCAGGACCCGATCTTCAACGCGATCCCGGAGGGCGCGCGGCGCCTGGCGATCAGCCGGTTCGACTACGAGCGCACCGTGCCCAACTGGGCGCTGGGCTTCCGGTGGGACATCGTGCTGCGGGGCGCCGAGCGGACGCCGTTCGAGACCGAGGACGACGGGGACGTGGCGTGATGGCGGAGCTGCAGACGACGCCCAGTGCGACCGTCGGCCCGTACCTGGCGATCGGGCTGACCTGGGAGGGCGGCGAGCTCGTCGTCCCGCCGGAGACCCCCGGCGCGATCTGGCTGCGTGGCACGGTGTTCGACGGCAACGGCGACCCGATCCCCGACGCGATGGTCGAGACCTGGCAGGCCGACCCCGACGGCCGCTTCGACCACCCCCACGACCCCCGCGGTGCCACCCGGTACCCCGGCTTCACCGGCTTCGGCCGCTCGCACACCGACACCGGCGAGTACGCGATCTGCACGCTCAAGCCCGGCCGGCTGCCCGACGGCGAGGGTGGCCTGCAGGCGCCGCACGTCGACGTGTCGGTGTTCGCCCGCGGCCTGCTCGACCGCGTCGTCACGCGCATCTACTTCGCCGACGAGGCCGAGGCGAACGCGGAGGACGTCGTCCTGGCGGGCCTGCCGGAGGATCGGCGGGCCACGCTGCTCGCCACGCCGACCGACGACGGCTACCGACTCGACCTGCACCTGCAGGGCGACCGCGAGACCGTCTTCTTCGCGGTATGACGCTGTTCGACGGCATCTTCGCCCACGGCGGAGCGGCGGCGGCCGTCTCCGACGACGCCTGGTTCCGCGCGCTGCTCGGCGTGGAGGCAGCGCTGGCCCGGGCCGCGGCGCGCACGGGCCTGGTGCCCATGACGGCCGCCGACGCGGTGACCGCCGTCTGCGCCGACCCCTCCCGGGTCGACCTCGCGACCGTGGTCGCCAGAACCGCAGACGCCGGCAATCCCGTGCCCTCGCTCGTGCGGGTGCTGCAGGACGCGGTGGACGAGCGCGACGAGGTCGCCGTCCACGTCGGCGGCACCAGCCAGGACGTGCTCGACACCGCCCTGGTGCTGCTCGCCCGGGACGCGATCGGGGTGATCGACGGTGATCTCGCCGCGGCGGCCGGGACCGCCGCGGAACTCGCCCGGGTACACCGGGACGACGTGGTCACGGGGCGCACCCTGATGCAGCAGGCGCTGCCGACCACGTTCGGGCTCAAGGCCGCCGGCTGGTTGGCCGGGCTGGACGGCGCCAGGATCCGGCTGGCCGAGGTCGTCGCCTCGTTGCCGGTGCAGTACGGCGGGGCGGTCGGCACGCTCGCGGCCAGCCGAGGGTCGGGCGTCGCGCTGCGGGCGGCCCTCGCGGAGGAGCTGGGGCTGACCACCACCGCCGTCCCGTGGCACTCCGTGCGGCTGCCCGTCGCCGACCTCGCCGGGGCACTAGGCGCGGCCGCCGGCGCGGTGGCCACCGTCGCCGTCGACGTGGTCCTGCTCGCCCAGTCGGAGGTCGCTGAGGTGGCCGAGGTGGGCGAGGGGCGGGGCGGCTCCTCGGCGATGCCGCACAAGCAGAACCCGGTCGCTGCCATCTGCGCCCGCGCCTGCGCCCGCCGCGCGCCCGGCCTGGTCGCCACGCTGTTCGCCGCGATGGAGCACGAGCACGAGCGGGCCGCCGGCGCCTGGCAGAGCGAGTGGCCGGTGCTCACCGAGCTGCTGACCACGGTCGGGTCCGCGGCGGCCTGGCTGGCCGAGAGCCTGCGGAGCCTGCGCCCCGACGTCGCCCGGATGGCCGCCACCGCAGCCGCGGCCAGCGAGGGACCACTGGCCGGTGCGCTGGCGGAGTTGCTAGCGCCGTCCCTGGGGCACGGAGCGGCGCACGACGCAGCCGCGTCTCTCGTCCGGGAGGCCCGGGAGAGCGGCCGCCCGCTGGCCGAGGTCGTGGCCGCCCGCACCGACGTGGATCCGGCCGCGGTGCTCGCCGCCGGGGCACCCGACGTCGGGGAGGCCGGCGCCCAGGTGGACGCCGCGCTGGCCGAGCACGCCCTACTCACGGAAGGACGCCGATGACGGCCGTCGAGGTCTCCTACACCGAGGATGGGCCGGCCGCCGCGCCGGTCGTCGTCCTCTCCAACTCCCTCGGCGCCACCCGCGGCATGTGGGACCCCCAGGTGCCCGCGCTGGCCGAGCGCTTCCGGGTGGTCACCTACGACACCCGCGGCCACGGCAACTCGCCGTCCCCCGCGGGGCCGTACACGCTCGACGACCTGGTGGACGACGTCGTCGCGCTGCTGGACCGGCTGGGGGTGCGGCGGGCGCACGTCGTGGGGCTCTCGCTCGGCGGGATGACGGCGATGCGGCTGGCCGCGCGCGAACCCGACCGGGTCGGGCGGCTGGCCCTGCTGTGCTCCTCGGCGAAGACCGAGCCGCAGGGCTTCCTCGACCGGGCGGCCACCGCGCGTGCGGAGGGCACCGCGAGCATCGCGCCGGCCGTGGTGGCCCGCTGGCTCACCCCCTCCTACGCCGCCGCGCACCCCGAGGTGGTCGCCAGGCTGGAGGGGATGGTCGCCGCCGCGGACGACGAGGGCTACGCCGCCTGCGCCGAGGTGGTCGCGCACCTGGACCTGCGCGAGGACCTCGGCGCCATCACCGCGCCCACGCTCGTGGTGGCCGGCGCGGAGGACCCGGCGTTGCCGCCGGTCCACCAGCAGGCGATCGCCGACGGGATCGCCGGCGCCGAGCTGGTCACCGTCAGCCCCGGCGCGCACCTGGCCAACCTGGAGTCCACCCTCGAGGTCACCGGCGCGCTGCTCGGGCACCTGGACGCGGCCGGGGGTGCCCGATGACCGAGCCGACCACGGACGACGCGCGCCGGGACGCGGGCATGCGCACCCGGCGCGAGGTGCTCGGGGATGCCTGGGTCGACCGCGCCGTGGCGGGCACGACGCCGTTCACCGCCGACTTCCAGGACTTCATCACCCGGGTGGCCTGGGGCGACCTCTGGCAGCGGCCGGGCCTGGCCCGCCGCGACCGCAGCCTGATGACGCTGTCGATCACCATCGCGCTGCGGCACTGGGAGGAGTTCGCGCTGCACGTGCGGGCGGCGAAGAACAACGGCCTGTCCGACGAGGAGATCGCCGAGGTCATCCAGCACGCCGCCGTCTACGCCGGGGTGCCCGCGGCCAACCACGCGTTCAAGGTCGCCGCGCCGATCCTGGAGGAGCTGCGCGGCGAGGGCAGCACCGCCTCAGAACGCGTCTCACAACTGGGTTACTGAGTCAGGCGCCTGGACATGGTCATGATCATTGCGATGTGGACCATGGCTTCGGAGTGCTCCGGCAGGGTCTCGTAGTCGCGGACGCAGCGGCGGTGC
>JALYNA010000401.1 GCA_030773455.1 Actinomycetota bacterium | reverse complement strand
GGCCAGGCCGCGCTGGAGCGGGCGCGGGGCGAGGTCGCGGCGACCCGGGCGCTGGCCAAAGCCGCCCGGATGGTGGCCGAGCAGCCCGCGCTGCTGCAGCTGCGCACGCTGCAGGCCGTCGAGGCCGGCGGGGCGACCGTGGTGCTCTCCGCCGAACCGGTCGCGCCGGCCGGGCTCGGCGTCCGACCCGCTGAGTGACCCGTCGGGCGCGGAGCTCGACGGCAACAGGCGCTGCGCGCGGCGGACGGTGAGGGCCACGCCGCAGTCGACACCGGCCGGAACCGCGCAGTTCCACGCGGACGGCTGGACGGGTACCCAGGCAAGGCGGTCAAGCAGGGGCCGCCTATTGCGCGGCCACCGCACCACGACGCCGTGCCAACCCCAGAGGAGTGGTTCGTGAACCCGTACTCGTCCCGACCCATCCCGGCGCGCCGACGCAGCCGGCTGACCGCGGCGCTGATCGGCGCCGCCGCCTGGACAGGGCTGCTCGTCGTGTCGGGGGCGCTGCCCCACGCGGCGGCCCAGACCACCGAGACCCCGGCACCGACGTCCCCAGCAGAGACCAGCGCGCCGCAGTCCGGCGGCGCCAGCCCCACCGACATCCGCTTCGCCACGATGATGGTCCCGCACCACCGGATGGGCATCGAGCTGACGCAGATGGCGATCGAGAAGGCGAGCACCCCGGGTGTCCGGCAGGTGGCGCAGGAGGCCCAGCAGTCGCAGCAGTCCGAGATCCCCGTCCTCGAGTCCATCGCTGCGTCGGGCTCGGCTCCCCATGAGATGGAGGAGCCGCTCATGACCTTCAACCAGCAGGAGATGGCCGAGTTGCGGAGCCTCAGCGGGCAGGCGTTCGACAAGAAGTGGCTCGACGTCTTCAGCAGCCACCACATGGCGGCGATCATGATGGCCGACACCGCACTGCCGGGCGCCGGCAGTGACGAGGCCCGGGCGGTCGAGCAGCAGATCCACGACGGGCAGCTGCGCGACCTGGCGACGATGAACCAGCTCCGCGAGCACCTGAGCGGCGCGCAGGTCTCCCGGATGCCCGTCGGTGGGGCCGCGACCGGCGGCGGGAGCACCGCCCGCGGGAGCGACGGCGGCCTGATCGCCGCCGGGGCCGGTCTGATGGCCGCGGGTGTCGCCACCGGGGTGTACGCCCTCCGCCGTCGCATCCCCGCCGGGAGCTGACCGGAACCGGGGCACCTGGTATCTGAGCGAGCGGCACGGCCGCCGGACCGGCCCGGCCGGCCGTGCCGCTCGTGTCGGCCGGCGGTCAGCAGTCGGACGGCGGCAGCGCGCCGGCGAGCGTGCCCGCGGTGCTGAGCACCCCGGCCAGCGCGTCCAGCGCCCCGGGGACCAGCGCGTAGTACGCCCACACCCCGCGCTTGTCGCGGGACAGCAGGCCGGCGTCCACCAGCACCTTCAGGTGGTGCGACACCGTCGGCTGGGACAGCCCCAGCGGCTCGGTCAGGTCGCAGACGCACGCCTCGCCGCCGGCGTGCGCGGCGACGAGGGACAGCAGCCGCAGCCGGGCGGGATCGGCGATCGCCTTGAGCACGCGGGAGAGGTCGCCGGCCTCCTCGGCGGTGAGCGGGCGCCGGACCAGCGGGGCGCAGCAGGCCGCGGCCAGGGGGAGGGGGGTGTCGACGCTCACCGGGCCCAGTATGCCGACGAGATTGACGGACGTCGATCCTCCGGGCAGGCTGAGGCATCGACGCGGGTCGATGCCCGCCGAGCCCACCGTCCGGGAGGACCGCGCCACCCATGAGCGACACCGTCGCCGAGACCGCACGCCCCAGCACCGACGTCGGGACGCCGGTCCTCGCGCGGCTGTCCACCCTCGACCGCTTCCTGCCGGTGTGGATCGTCGCCGCCATGGCACTCGGCCTGGCCTTGGGCCGCTGGGTGCCCGGCCTGGATGACGTTTTGTCCGCCGTCGAGGTCGGCAACGTCAGCCTGCCGATCGCCGTCGGCCTGGTCCTGATGATGTATCCGGTGCTGGCCAAGGTCCGGTACACCGAGCTGGACCGGGTGACCGACGACCGCAGCCTGCTGCTCGCCAGCCTGGTGCTCAACTGGCTCGTCGGCCCGGCGCTGATGTTCGCCCTGGCCTGGCTGCTGCTGCCCGACCTGCCCGAGTACCGCACCGGCCTGGTCATCGTCGGCCTGGCCCGCTGCATCGCCATGGT
>JALYNA010000400.1 GCA_030773455.1 Actinomycetota bacterium | reverse complement strand
GCGGCACACCGACGACGAGGGCGGCGAGGTCACCGCCCAGCAGATGTGGGCGGCGTTCTCCAGCGAGTACCTGCCCGACCCCGACGCCCCCTGGGGTCGCTTCTCGCTGACCGGCCACCGGCACCGCGCCCACGGCGACCAGCTCGACGAGATGGTGGTCGAGCTGGTCGACGACGGCGTCCCGATGGCCGTCGAGGGCCGCGGCAACGGGCCGATCGCCGCGTTCGTCGACGCGCTGCACTCGGTGGACGTCGACGTCCGGGTCCTCGACTACGCCGAGCACGCCATGTCCGCCGGCGGGGACGCCCGTGCCGCGGCCTACGTCGAGTGCGCCGTCGGCGACCGGGTGCTCTGGGGCGTGGGCATCGACCCCAACATCGTCACCGCGTCGCTGCGCGCGGTCGTCTCGGCGGTGAACCGGGCCCAGCGGTAGGCGTGCCGCGCGACCCGGGCCTGCCGGTCGGGCCGGCTCAGCCGGCCTGACCGGTCTCCGGTCGCCCCGTCTGTGTCGGGGCGTCGCCGGGCTCGTCCCCGTGGTGTGCCACGTCCTGGTGGCCGGCGCCGCCGAACTCGTCGACCAGGAGCAGGTCGCGGCGCACGTGCCGACGGCGGTAGGCCACCCGGCTGATCATCTGCGCGCTGACCGGCGCGGTCAGCAGCTGGAACGCCGCCACGAGCAGCAGCATCCACGCGTTGGCCCAGGCCTCGAGCCGGATGGCGGCGCCGACCATCACCAGGAGCACGCCGAGTACCTGCGGCTTGGTGCCGGCGTGCATCCGGGACAGCACGTCGGGGAAGCGCACCAGGCCGAGCCCGGCGGTCAGGCACAGGCCGGCACCGGCCAGCAGGAACCCGAAGGCCAGGACGTCGGACAGCGCGGTCACGACCGGCCCTCCCGCTCCTCGGCGGCCACCGGCAGGCCGATGTCCCGACCGTCCCCGGTGGTCGAGCGAAGCAGCATCCCGCCGACGTAGCGGGCGACGGACACCGTGCCGACGAAGGCCAGCAGCGCCACGACGACCAGCACCGGCACGACCGTCGGGTCCTGCGTGAGCGCGGCGTGCACGGCCAGTCCGGCGGCGATGATGACCAGCAGCGTGTCGGTGGCGACGACACGGTCCAGCAGCGAGGGGCCGCGCGCCAGCCGGATGAGGGCGAGCATCGCTCCCCCGCCGATCAGCGCGTACAGCGCGTAGGCGACGACGGTCACGGCCGCGCCCCGTCCAACCCCGCTCGTCCGAGCAGGGCGACGTCGGCGGGCGAGCCGAACGCACGCACCAGGCGGTCCTCGGTGCGCAGCACGCGCTCCTTCTCCTCGGCCACCGCGGCCAGGTCGCGCACCTGCAGCAGGTGCAGGGTGATCAGCTTCTCCTCGCGGTCCAGGTCGAGCACGAGCGAGCCCGGGATCAGCGAGAGCGCGCCGACGACCAACGTCAGCAGCAGGTCGGAGTCCGCGCGCAGCCGCACCTGCACGATCGCCGACCGGCTCTCCCACCTCGGGCGCATCGCCTGCCAGGCGACCTGCGCGCCGGAGACGAACAGGTCGACGACGAAGTGGCCGAGGAAGGCCAGCAGCGGCGCCGGCCGCACCCGCGCGCCGCCGACCACGTGCGGCAGCGGCAGCACGGCCAGCACGGCCAGCACGGTGAATGCGATCAGCAGACCGGAGAGCAGGTTCGCCCACGACCAGGTGCCCCAGAGCAGCATCCACACCACGACCAGCCAGGCGATCAGC
Organism: Actinomycetota bacterium; assembly: GCA_030773455.1. Taxonomy (GTDB): domain Bacteria; phylum Actinomycetota; class Actinomycetes; order Mycobacteriales; family Geodermatophilaceae; genus Geodermatophilus. Next base: position 14,336 of record JALYNA010000400.1, on the reverse strand, counting down.
GGGACCTGGTGGCGCAGCCTGGTCGCGGTGGGCTCGACCGTCACGGCGTCTGCTCGCTGGCGCTCGTCGCCGCCGTGCCGGGCCGCGCTGTGCCCATGCGTGAGCTCGCGAGCTCGCTCACGGCACCTCACCCTCCCCGAACACCGACGCGATGTAGGGGGTGCGGTCGACCAGGTCCCCCGCGGCCCGGTCGGCCAGGCCGTACAGCGGCCCGGCCAGCCCGGTGAGCGCCACGGTCAGGGTGACCAGCCCCGTTGCGGCGCCCACCATCGTCCGGGGCAGCGGACGCAGCGCCCGGACGGCCCCCACCGGGGGCGGGAGGTCCGGCTCGGCAGCCGTCGCCACCGCGGTGTGCCGGCGCCAGGCGTCCTGCAGGGGGGTGCGCGGTAGGCCGTCCTGCAGCACCGGGCCGCCGGGGGACGCCGCCCCGCCGGGGGACGCCGCCCCGTCCTCCACCGGCCGGCGCCGGAGCACGGCCGCGGCGGCCGCGGCGGCCGCGGTGTCCTGGGCCGGCGGCTGGTTCGGGGACCGCCAGAAGGCGCGGGTCCAGACGCGGGCGACCGCGAGCAGCGTGAGCAGGCTGGTCACGACCGCGCCGGCGACCAGCGTGAACGCCGCGGCGCTGCCCTCGGCGACCCCGGCCTGCAGCAGCCCCAGCTTGCCGATGAAGCCCGACAGCGGCGGGATCCCGGCCAGGTTCATCGCCGGGACGAAGAAGAGCACTGCCAGCAGCGGCGAGCGCCGGGCCAGGCCGCCGAGCCGGTTCACCGACGTCGTCCCGCCCTGGCGCTCGACCAGCCCCGCGACCAGGAACAGCGTGGTCTGGATGGCGATGTGGTGGGCCACGTAGAAGACCGCGCCGGCCAGTCCGGCCGCCGTCCCCAGGGCGATGCCGAAGACCATGTAGCCGATGTGGCTGACCAGCGTGAACGACAGGGTCCGCCGCAGGTCGGTCTGCGCGACCGCATCGAGGATGCCGACGAGCATCGTGGCCAGCGCCGCCCACATCAGCAGGTCGTCGAGGACGCCTCCCGGGAACAGCAGCGTCTGGGTTCGGATGATCGCGTAGACGCCGACCTTGGTGAGCAGGCCGGCGAAGACGGCGGTGACCGGCGCGGGGGCGGTCGGATAGCTGTCGGGTAGCCACGCCGAGAGTGGGAACACCGCGGCCTTGATGCCGAAGGCAATGAGCAGCATCGACTGCAGGAGCACCTGGGTGCCCTCGGGCAGCTCCCCCAGCCGCACCGCCAGATGGGCCATGTTGACCGTGCCGGTCGCGGCGTAGACCAGCCCGATCGAGGCGAGGAACAGCAGCGAGCTGGTCAGGCTGACCACGATGTAGGTGATGCCGCCGCGGACGCGTCCCGCCGTCCCGCCCAGGGTGAGCAGCACGTAGGAGGCCATCAGCAGTACCTCGAAGCCGACGTAGAGGTTGAACAGGTCGCCGGCGAGGAAGGCGTTGCCCACGCCCGCGACCAGCACCAGGAACGTCGGGTGGAAGATCGACAGCGGCGTCTCCTCCGACCCGTCGGCCACGCCCTGGCCGACGGCGAACACCAGCACGCCCAGGGCCACGGTGGAGGCGACCACCAGCATCAGCGCGGACAGCCGGTCGACGACCAGCACCACGCCCAGCGGGACCGGCCAGCCGCCGACGGAGACCGAGCTCGCGCCCTCGGCGTCGGCGACGAGCAGCAGCGCCACGGAGACGGCGAGCACCGCGGTCAGCACGGTCAGGCTGAGGGTGCGCTGGAAGGTCGGGTGCCCGGAGACCAGCAGCGCCCCGGCCGCCGCCAGCAGCGGGAGCAGGACCGGCAGCGGAGCGAGGACCTCGGTCACCGGGCGCCGCTCCGTCTGGGCAGGTCGACGTCGTCCACCAGCTCGTCGAGGTCCGCGGCGCGGGTGTCGACGTGGGCGGCGGCGCGGTCCCGCGGGTCCAGGTCGTCCGGGTCGAGCTCGTCGGCGTCGGGGGCCTTCCGTGCGGCGACCCGGCGATCCTCCTCGTCGGTGCCGACGGCCTCGTTGCGGGCCAGCCGCCAGGAGCGGTGGATGATCGCCAGCAGGAACGCCGACACCCCGAAGGTGATCACGATGGCGGTCAGGATCAGCGCCTGCGGCAGCGGGTCGGAGATCTGCTCGGAATGGGAGTAGCCGAGGATCGGTGCCCGTCCCGCCGGCCCGCCGGTGGAGAGCAGCAGCAGGTTGGTGGCGTTGCCCAGCAGCAGGAAGCCCAGCACCACGCGGGTGAGGCTGCGGTCCAGCAGCAGGTACACCCCCGCCGTGTAGAGCCCGCCGATCATCACCGGCAGCACGATTGTCGGGGTCACCGCAGCACCACCTCCCCGGGGCCGAGTTCGATCGGATCCCCCTGGTCCTCCTGGCGGTCGAGCTCCGCGCCCAGGCTGCGCAGCACGTCCAGGGCCAGCCCGACGACGATCAGGTAGACGCCGCAGTCGAAGACCAGCGAGGTCACGAGCTTGACGTCGCCCAGCACCGGCAGCGTCACCTCCAGCACCGCCGTCTGCAGCACCCCGGCACCCGCCAGCAGGGCGGCTACGCCGGTGCCGCCGGCGAGGAGCAGCCCGCTGCCCAGCAGCAGGCCGGGCGCGACCGGCGCGGCCTCGCCCAGCTCGTAGCGCCCGCCGGCCAGGTAGCGCAGCACCAGCGCCAGGCCCGCGACCAGGCCACCGGCGAACCCACCGCCGGGCTCGTTGTGCCCGCTGAAGACCAGGTAGAGCGAGAACACCATGATCGTGTGGAACAGCAGCCGGGTGACCACCTCGAGCACGACCGAGCGCCGCGCCGGGTCCAGCGTCGCGGAGGCGGCCAGCCAGCGGTCCCGCGGCGCCCGCCGGCCGCGTTCCCGCCGCTGCGCAAGCTCCGCCCGGGTCACCCGGTCGACGCCGCCGGTGCGCCCGCGCAGGAAGACCAGGCTGGCCACCCCGGTGGCGGCGACGACCAGCAGCGAGATCTCGCCGAGGGTGTCCCAGGCGCGGATGTCGACCAGCACCACGTTGACGACGTTCTTGCCGCCGCCAACCTCGTACGCCGGCCCGGGCCAGCCCTCCGACACCGGCGTCGCGGTCCGGGCGGAGAGCGCACCGCACCGACGGCGGCCATGAACGCGCCGACCGCGACCGCGATGACGCCCCGGCCGACGCGCTCCCGCGGCCGGTGCCGCTCCGAGATGTCCTTGGGCAGCTTGCGCAGCACCAGCACGAAAACGACGAGGGTGAGCGTCTCGACGAGGAACTGGGTGAGCGCGAGGTCGGGGGCGCCCTGCAGCGCGAATACGACGGCGATGCCGTAGCCGGTGACGCCGACGACCAGCACCGCGGACAGCCGCTGGCGGATCCGCAGGGTCAGCGCGGCGGCGGTCACGACGACGACGCCGACCATCGCCTGCACCGGGGTGTCCCAGGCCCGCCACTCCGCGGGCCAGGGTGCGCGGGTGATCAGCAGCGTGCCGGGCAGGGCGAGCACGGCGACCAGGATGGTGCCGAGGTAGGCCGGCAGCGAGCCGCGCTGGGTGGTGCCGGTGACCAGCACCGACAGCCGGTCGATCGCCTGGACGACGTTCCAGTAGCCCTCGTCGGCCGAGGCCCCGACGGCCATCCGCCGCTGCAGCCGCGCGACGGGCTCGCGGACGGCGAACAACACGGCCCCGCCGGCGACGGTGAGCGCCGACAGCACCAGCGCCGGCTTCCACCCGTGCCACAGCCCGAGGTGCGCGGCCTCCGGGGCCAGCAGCGGCAGCGTGCCGGCGTAGCCGGCGACCAGCGGCTCCAGGAGCGGGCTGGCCGGGCCGAGGACCAGCCCGGTGAGCGCCAGGACCCCGGGGGCGGCCAGGAACAGCGGCTCCGGCGGGTGCTCGAGCGCGGTGTCGTTGCAGCCGGGCTTGCGGGCGAAGGCGCCCCACACGAAGCGCGCGGTGTAGGCCGCGGTGAGGAGCGAGCCCACGACCAGCCCGGTGAGGACGACGGCCGCGGCGGTCCGGTCGGGGAGGCCGCCGTCCCACAGCGCGGCGAACGCCGCCTCCTTGCCGACGAAGCCCAGCAGCGGCGGCAGCCCGGCCATGGACGCCGCCGCGGCGGTGCCGATCGCGGCGAGCAGCGGCAGCCGCCGGCCGAGCCCGGACAGCCGGCGCAGGTCGCGGGTGCCGGTGGCGTGGTCGACGACGCCGACGGTGAGGAACAGCGTGGACTTGAACAGCGCGTGGGCGATCGTCATCACCAGCCCGGCGGCGGCCAGCTCGCGGCTGCCCCCGCCGACGAGGGTCACGAGGAAGCCCAACTGGCTGACGGTGCCGAAGGCCAGCAGCAGCTTGAGGTCGGACTGGCGCAGCGCGCGGTACCCGCCGACGAGCATGGTGGCCACGCCCAGGCCCAGCACGACCGGACGCCAGCCGGGGACGTCGGCCAGGCCGGGGGCCAGCCGGGCGACCAGGTAGACACCGGCCTTCACCATCGCCGCGGCGTGCAGGTAGGCGCTGACCGGCGTCGGGGCCTCCATGGCCGCGGGCAGCCAGAAGTGAAACGGCACCAGCGCGGACTTGGTGACCGCGCCGGCGAGCACCAGGGCCGTGCCGACGGTCGTCGCGGTGCCGCTGCCGGGGTCGGCGACGACCTCCGACAGCAGGAACGAGCCGCTGTCCCGGCCCAGGAGGATCAGTCCGACCAGCATCGCCAGGCCCCCGGCGGTGGTGAGGACGAGCGCCTGCGACGCCGCCCGCCGCGCGGCCAGCCGCCGTCCCGACCCGCCGATCAGGAGGAAGGAGAAGACGGTGGTGAGCTCCCAGAACACGTAGAGCAGCAGCAGGTCGTCGGCGAGGACGAGGCCCAGCATGGACCCGGCGAAGGCGGTGAGGCAGCCCGCGAAGCGGCCGGTGCCCTCCTCGCCCGGGGCGAGGTAGCGGGCGCAGTAGACCAGCACCAACGTCCCGACACCGGTGACCAGTGCGGCGAACGTGAGCGCCAGCGCGTCCAGGCGGAGCGCCACGTCGACCTGCAGCGTGGGGATCCACGGCACCGTCTCGCGCGGCGCCTCGCCGGCCAGCACCGGGCCGAGCCGGGACAGCACCCAGCCGAAGGCTGCGGCGGGCACCAGCGCCAGGGCGAGGAACGCCTGCCGCCCCCACCACCGCACGAGCACCGGCGCCAGCACAGCGGCGAGCAGGTGGAGCAGCAGCAGGACGAGCACGTGTCTCCGCAGAGTCGAGGGCGGCTCGGGGACACCAGGGACGTCGGTCGCACGACGGCCGGCGGTGACCCCAGCCTACCGACCGAGGGATCTCGGCTGCCTCGGCGGCGGACGCACCGTGGTGGCCCCCAGGTCCCCTACCCCGCCGGGATGAACCCGACCCGCCGACAGCCCCGGGACACCTGCCCTCGCGCGACCTCTCCCCCTGCCCACAGTGCGGGGCAGGGGGAGAGGTCGCGGCGGACGACCTGCCGGCCGGGCGGTCAGCCCTCCGCGACCTCCGCGGCGGCGAGCCAGTCGTCCTCCACCTGGTCCTTCTCGGCGAGCACGGCCCGCAGCCGCTCGTCGAGCTCCAGCACCTGCGCGTGGTCGGTCGCGGCGGCGGCCAGCTCGCCGTGCAGCCGCTCCTCCTCGGCGCTGAGCTTCTCCAGCCGCCGCTCCAGCCGCGCGGCCTCCTTGCGGGCGGCACGCACCTCGCCGGCCGAGCGGGCCGGGGCGTCGTCGGAAGGCACGACCGCCGCCCGGGCCGCGGTCGCCGAGGGCAGGTCCGCCTCCCCCGCCGCGCGGCGGGCCAGGTACTCCTCGACGCCGCCGGGCAGGGCGGCCAGCGAGCCGTCGCCCATGAGCGCCATCACCGAGTCGCAGACCCGGTCGACGAAGTACCGGTCGTGACTGACCACCAGCACGGTGCCGGGGAAGCCGTCGAGCAGGTCCTCGAGCGCGGTGAGGGTGTCGATGTCCAGGTCGTTGGTCGGCTCGTCGAGCAGCAGCACGTTGGGCTCGGCCATGAGCAGTCGCAGCAGCTGCAGGCGGCGCCGCTCTCCGCCGGAGAGGTCGCCGACCGGCGTCCACTGCCGGTTGGCGGCGAACCCAAAGCGCTCGGCCAGCGAGGACGCGGAGATCTCCTGGTTGCCGATCCGGGCGATCCGGGCGACCTCCTGCACCGCCTCGAGGACGCGGGCCCGTGGGGGCAGCTCCGTGACGTGCTGGGACAGGTACGCCGGCGCAACGGTCTGGCCGACGACGACCCGGCCCGAGTCCGGCTGCGTCTCCCCTACCAGCAGGTTGAGCAGCGACGTCTTGCCCGCGCCGTTGACCCCGACGATGCCGATCCGGTCACCAGGCCCGACGTACCAGGTCAGGTGCTCGAACAGGGGGCGGGGTCCCTCGTCGGTACGCACAGCGAAGTCGACGTCCTCGACCTCGTAGACGGTCTTGCCCAGCCGCCGGGCGGCGAAGCCGGCCAGCGCCATCGAGTCGCGGGGCGGCGGCTCGTCGGCGATCAGCGCTTGGGCGGCCTCGATCCGGAACTTGGGCTTGCTGGTGCGCGCGGGCGGCCCGCGGCGCAGCCAGGCCAGCTCCTTGCGCACCAGGTTCAGCCGGCGCTCCTCGGTGACCGCGGTGATCCGGGCCCGCTCGGCCCGGGCCAGCGTGTAGGCCGAGTAGCCGCCCTCGTAGGCGTGCACCGACCCGTCGGCGACCTCCCACGTGGTGGTGCAGACCTCGTCGAGGAACCAGCGATCGTGGGTCACGACGACGAGGCCGCCGGCCCGCTGCCGCACGTACTCGGCCAGCCAGGCCACGCCCTCGACGTCGAGGTGGTTGGTCGGCTCGTCCAGCACCAGCAGGTCCAGCGGCCGGACCAGCTGGGCGGCCAGCGCGACCCGCCTGCGCTCGCCACCGGACATCGGCGCCACCGGGGCGTCGAGGCCCAGCCGGTCCAGCTCCAGCCCGGTGAGGACCGACCGGACCGCGGCGTCCCCGGCCCACTCGTGCTCCTCGGCGAACAGCGAGGGTGGGAGGACCACATCACGCACCGTCGTCCCGGCCGGGAGGCGCCCGGACTGGTCGAGCACGCCCAGGGCGATGTCACCGCGCCGGGTCACCCGGCCGGAGTCCGGCTCCTGGGTCCCGGTGAGCACGCCGAGCAGGGTGGACTTGCCGCCGCCGTTGCGGCCGACGACGCCGATCCGCTCGCCCGCGGCGACCCCGAGGGAGACGTCGTCGAGGATCACGGTCGTGCCGTGGGCCTTGTGCACCCGCTCGAGGTTGACCAGGTTGAGGGGCGCGCTCATCGCCGATCAGTATCCCCCAGCCCCGACCCGTCGTTCCCCGCGGGAACGGACGGCTCCAGACCCGGCGGTGACCTCCCCGTCCGGCCGGCAGGGCCGGTCAGGTGCCGACGTAGGCCGCGAGATGCTCGCCGGTGAGGGTGGCGCGGGCGGCGACCAGGTCGACGGGGGTGCCCTCGAAGACGATCCGGCCGCCGTCGTGGCCGGCGCCGGGGCCGAGGTCGATGATCCAGTCGGCGTGCGCCATGACCGCCTGGTGGTGCTCGACGACGATGACCGACGTGCCGGAGTCGACGAGCCGGTCGAGGAGGCCGAGCAACTGCTGCACATCGGCGAGGTGCAGACCGGCGGTCGGCTCGTCGAGGACGTAGACGCCGCCGCCCTCCCGGGCCATGTGGGTGGCCAGCTTGAGGCGCTGCCGCTCGCCGCCGGACAGCGTGGTGAGCGGCTGGCCGAGGGTGAGGTAGCCGAGCCCGACGTCGGCGAGCCGGTCGAGCACGGCCCGTGCGGCCGGCGTCTTCGCCTCACCGGCGCCGAAGAACCCAGCGGCCTCGGCGACGGACATGGCGAGCACCTCGCTGATGTCCCTGCCGCCGAGGTGTAGCCGAGCACCTCGGCCTGGAAGCGCTTCCCCTCGCACTCCTCACAGGTGGTGGCGACGCCGGGCATCATCGCGAGGTCGGTGTAGATGACACCGGCGCCGCTGCAGTTCGGGCAGGCGCCCTCGGAGTTGGCGCTGAACAGCGCCGGCTTCACGCCGTTGGCCTTCGCGAACGCCTTGCGGATCGGCTCGAGCAGTCCGGTGTACGTCGCCGGGTTGCTCCGCCGCGAGCTGCGGATCGGGATCTGGTCGACCGACACCACCCCGTCCCGACCGGACACCGAGCCGGAGACCAGGGAGCTCTTGCCCGAGCCGGCCACGCCCGTGAGCACGCAGAGCACCCCGAGCGGGATGTCGACGTCGACGTCGCGCAGGTTGTGGGTACTGGCACCGCGCACCTCGAGCACACCCGACGGCGTCCGCACCGACGGCTTCAGGGAGGCGCGGTCGTCCAGGTGCCGCCCGGTGAGCGTGCCACTGTCCCGCAGCCCGTCGACGGTGCCCTCCAACACCACCTCGCCGCCCGCGGTACCCGCGCCGGGGCCGAGGTCGACGACGTGGTCGGCGATCGCCTCCGGCTTGTGCTCCACGACGAGCACCGTGTTGCCCTTGTCCCGCAGGCGGAGCAGCAGGCGGTTCATCCGCTGGACGTCGTGCGGGTGGAGGCCGACGGTCGGCTCGTCGAAGACGTAGGTGACGTCGGTGAGGGACGACCCGAGGTGGCGGATCATCTTGACGCGCTGAGCCTCGCCACCCGAGAGCGTGCCCCGACGGGCGGTCGAGGCTGAGGTAGCCCAACCCGATCTCCGCGAAGGAGTCGAGGAGGTGCTGCAGCCCGGTGAGCAGCGGGGCCACCGATGACTCGTCCAGCCCGCGCACCCATTCCCCGAGGTCGCTGATCTGCATCGCGCAGACGTCGGCGATGTTCTTCCCCGGATCTTCGACGACCGGGCCTCCTTGCTGAGCCGGGTGCCGTCGCATTCCGGGCAGGTCGTGAAGGTGACCGCCCGCTCCACGAACGCGCGGATGTGCGGCTGCAGCGCGTCGACGTCCTTGGAGAGCATCGACTTCTGGATCTTCGGGATCACGCCCCCGTAGGTCAGGTTGATCCCGTCGACCTTGATCTTGGTCGGTTCCCGGTAGAGCAGGTCGTGCAGCTCCCTCTTGGTGTACTTCCTGATCGGCTTGTCCATGTCGAAGTAGCCGCTGCCGCTGAAGATGCGGCCGTACCACCCGTCCATGGACCAGCCGGGGATCGTGACGGCGCCCTCGCTGAGCGACAAGCTGTCGTCGTACAGCGCGGACAGGTCGAAGTCGTTGACCGAGCCCGTGCCCTCGCAGCGTGGGCACATGCCACCGAGGAGGTTGAAGGTGGCCTTCTCGGTCCTGGTCCTGGCGCCACGCTCGACGGTGATCGCATCGCTCGACGTCACCGAAGGGACGTTGAACGAGTACGCGTTGGGCGAGCCGATGTGCGGCTGCCCGAGGCGGCTGAACAGGATGCGGAGCATGGCGCCTGTGTCGGTGGCGGTGCCGACGGTGGAGCGGGAGTTGGCGCCCATCCGCTGCTGGTCGACGATGATCGCGGTCGTCAGCCCGTCCATCACGTCGACCTCGGGCCGCGCCAGCGTCGGCATGAAGCCCTGCACGAAGGCGCTGTACGTCTCGTTGATCAGGCGCTGCGACTCCGCGGCAATCGTGTCGAACACCAGCGAGCTCTTGCCCGAGCCGGAGACGCCGGTGAACACCGTCAGCCGGCGTTTCGGGATCTCGACGCTGACGTCCTTGAGGTTGTTCTCGCGCGCGCCGTGCACCCGGATCAGATCGTGGCTGTCGGCAGCGTGCCGCGCAGGAGATCGCGGATTCGTCCCCGTGGCCGCGCTCATGCGGTCTCCTTCTGTCGGGTGGAGCCGTCTCCGCCGGTGTCGCCGGGCTCGACCCCACCAGTGTCGAGCAGTACGGGGCGGCGCACGCGATCGGCCCGGGCCCCAGAAGCGTTGGTGAGCTGGCCGGTGTGGGGTCCGGTGCCGAGCAGGGCGGTGTGGAGGCCGTGGCGGCGCCGAGGTCGCGGACGCGTAGACGATGCCGTGGATGGTGTCCACGCCGTCATGACCCGCACCGGCCGGCGGATGTGACACCGGGCGTGCGGCTGCGATCGAGCTGATCGCCGACCCGACAGGTCCTCGTCACCCTCGATGTGAGCCGGCAGCGCGGCAGGAGGGGAACCACCACGACCTGACGGTGGGCGGCGCCGTCGTGGCGGCTACGGACGGGCGGGAAGACACGGGGCGCCGACGGCGTTACGGTGCCACTGGTTGAACCCTCAATTGAGGAGGTCGGCATGCCGGCCGTGACCGTCGAGGACACCACCGCCCTCCCCCGCGTCCCGCTGCCCGCTGCCCGGACCGTCCGGCGCCGCAGCCGCTCGGTGACGACCGCGCCGTCCGGGTTCGAGGGCGAGGGCTTCCCGGTCCGCCGGGCGTTCGCCGGCGTCGACCTGCACGGGCTGGATCCGTTCCTCCACATGGATCAGATAGGCGAGGTCGATTACGCCCCGGGCGAGCCGAAGGGCACCTCCTGGCACCCGCACCGGGGCTTCGAGACCGTCACCTACATCATCGACGGCGCCTTTGAGCACGCCGACTCCCACGGCGGCGGCGGGACGATCAGCAACGGCGACACCCAGTGGATGACCGCCGGCGGCGGGGTGCTGCACATCGAGCGGCCGCCGGAGCACCTGGTGGTCAGCGGCGGGCTGTTCCACGGCCTGCAGCTGTGGGTGAACCTGCCCCGGGCGCAGAAGTGGGTGGAGCCGCGCTACCAGGACCTGCGGGCGAACCAGTCGGTGCTCCTGGCCAGCCCGGACGCCGGGGCCCTGCTGCGGGTCATCGCCGGGGACGTCGGCGGGCACACCGGCCCGGGTTCGACCTACACGCCGATGGCGATGGCGCACGCCACGATCGCGCCGGGCGCCACCCTCGACCTGCCGTGGCGGCCGGACTTCAACGCCCTGGTCTACGTGCTCTCCGGCGCCGGCTCGGTGGGCATCGACGGGGCGCCGGTGCGTACCGGCCAGCTCGCCGTCCTTGGCCCGGGGGACACGGTCACGGTCAACGGGGCCGTGCGGCAGGAGTCCCGGACGCCGGCCCTGGACGTCATCGTCCTCGGCGGCCGGCCGATCCGCGAGCCGATCGCCATGTACGGGCCGTTCGTGATGAACACCCGGCAGGAGGTGCTCGACGCCTTCGCCGACTTCTCGGCCGGCCGGTTGGGCGTGATCCCCGCCCAGCGCGTGCCGCACGGCGCCGTCCGCGGCGAGACCGGGCAGGACTCCGGGAGCGGGGCCCGGTCGTGAGCAACCTTGACCGTCGACCGTCCGCCCGCAAGCTTGGCGGGCTGGAGGGCACCGCCGCCGGCCCGGTGCTGGACCTGCTGCCGGGCAAGGAGGTACTGCTCGGCGAGAGCACCCGCGTGCGCCGGCTGCTGCCCACCCTGGGCCGCCGGCTGGTCGGCGCGTGGGCCTTCGTCGACCACTACGGCCCTGACGACATCGCCTCCTCTCCCGGCATGCAGGTGCCGCCGCACCCGCACACCGGCCTGCAGACGGTGTCCTGGCTGCTGGAAGGCGAGGTGCACCACCGGGACTCGCTCGGCAGCGACGCCCGAATCCGCCCTCGCGAGCTGGCGCTCATGACCGCTGGGCACGGCATCGCGCACGCCGAGCAGTCCCCCGCGGTGCACCCGCGCTACCTGCACGGCGCCCAGCTGTGGGTGGCGCTGCCCGAGGCGGCCCGCGACACCGCACCGGCCTTCGCCCACCACATGTCCCTGCCCGGCTTCACCTCCGACGGGCTGACCGCGACCGTGCTCATGGGCAGCCTTGGCGGGGCCACCTCGCCGGGCACCGCGCACACCCCGCTGATCGGCGCCGACCTCGACCTGGCCGCCGGCGCCGACGTCGAGCTGCCGCTGGAGCCGGACTTCGAGTACGCCCTGCTGGCCTCGTCCGGGTCGGCCGAGGTGGCGGGCGCGCCGCTGCGGGTCGGCGCGATGCTGTACCTCGGTATCGGACGGCGCTCGGTGCGGGGTGTGCGCCGCGGAGGCGATCCGGCTGCTGCTGCTCGGTGGCGAGCCGTTCGAGGAGCGGATCGTCATGTGGTGGAACTTCGTCGGCCGCTCCGGTGAGGAGATCGCGGAGTGCGCGCAACGGTGGAACGCCGAGGACGAGCGCTTCGGGACCGTGGTCGGCTACGACGGCGACCGGCTGGCGGCCCCGCCGCTGCCCCCGGTGCAACTCAAGGCCCGTGGGAGGGTGCGCTGATGACCGTCGACCCGCAGATGCTCGCCTTCGTGGCCACGCAGCACGCAGGGGTGCTCGCCACCCTCAAGCGCGACGGCCGGCCGCAGCTGTCCAACCTCTTCTACGCGTGGGACGACGACCAGGGACTGGCCCGCATCTCGGTGACCGCCGACCGCGCCAAGACCCGCAACCTGCGGGCCGACCCGCGGGCGACCCTGCACGTGACCTCGCCGGACTTCTGGACGTGGGTCGCCGTCGAGGGCACCGCCGAGCTCTCCCCGGTCGCCGCCGACCCGCACGACGCCACGGCCGAGGAGCTCGTCGCCTACTACCGCGCCCTCAGCGGCGAGCACGAGGACTGGGACGCATACCGCGCGGCGATGGTCGCCGACCGCCGCCTCGTCGTCCGGCTGCGGCCCGAGCACACCTACGGGCAGGTCCGCTGATCCCTCACCGGGCGCGCGGTGTCGGTGCGGCTCAGTCCCCCGAGGCCAGCCTGGTCGTGATGTCACCGGCCGCCTCCGTGTCGGCCTCCACCTGATCGCCGGTCGAGCCCGGGGTGAGCGCGTCCTCGGCGTCCGCGTCGGCGGAGGCCAGGCGCTGGGAACCGGCTTCGCCGTCCATGGCGTCGGTGTCCGGGGCCCCGGCTGGCGTGTTCGTCCGGTCCGCGCGGTCGTCGGACGGGCGCTGCTCGGTCATGGTCTCTCCCTGCGGCGACGCGGGTCCCCCTTCGGGGTCGGGGGACCCACGATGCCGCCGGAGACACCTCGCCGCATCGTGGAGCGGCCGCCGGGTCGCCCGGCAGGCATCCGGGACCGCCGTGCCGGGCGGAGGGAGGTGGCCGGCGCCGGGACTGTGTCCATCGGCGCCATCGTCACCTTGCCGCCGCCGGACTCCACCGTGGCGACGGCGTCGTCGGTGGAGTCGACCGCGAAGCACACGCCGTCCAGCCCTTGGGAGAGCCCGGCTGATGGCCGCCCGGGCCGCCGAGCATGCGATTCCCGGTGGCGAAGGTCGTGTACCCCTCGGCTCCGGGGACCTCGGCGTAGGTGAACCCGAAGACGGCCGAGTAGAACTCCCGCGCCGCCGCCGGGTCGTCGACCGCGGCCTCGCTCCACACCAGCGAGCCGTGCTCGTTGAAGATCCGGTACCCGGTGTGCAGCCCTGACTGCCACAGGCCCAAGGCGTTGCCCTGCGGATCGGTGGCGATGACCATGGTGCCCATCGGCCCGACCTCCATGGGCTCCACGACGACGCTGCCCCCGGCCTCGCGGATGCGGGCGACCGTCGCCGCGGCGTCGTCGGTGGCGAAGTACGTCGTCCAGCCGGGGCAGTCTCCCGGGTTCATCAGCGGGCCGAGGCCGGCGGCGTACTCGCCGTTGCACGTGGCGTTGAGGTACCCGCCGTACTCGAGGTCACCGCCCTCGAACTGCCAGCCGAACAGGCGGCCGTAGAAGTCCTTGGCGGCGTCGATCTCCGAGGCGCCGTAATCGATCCAGCACGGGGTACCGGCCGGCCCACGGGGTGTTCCGAGTGGGCATCGCTCCTCCTCGTCCGATGGGGGGAGGGCCACCGTGGCACCGGGGGCCGACAGTTCCCAGGGGGTCGGGAGCCGGGGTCAGAAACGCCCGCCGCCGGAGCGGCCCCGGCTGCGTGAGCCGCCGAAGCTGCCGGGCCGCCGCCCGCCGCCGCGGGACCCGCCGCCACCTCCGAAGCCGCCGCCGAAGAGGATGCCGCCGAGCACGAGGCTGCCCAGGTCCACGCCGCCGCGGTTCCCGCCGTACCCACCGCCGAAGCCCCCCGGCCCGTACCCACCGCCGTAGCCGCCAGGCCCATAGCCGGCGGGACCGTAGCCGCCACCGCCCCAGCCGGCGACGTCGGACTGCGCCTGCTGCAGCGCCTGCTGGGCCAGCGTGTCGGCCTGCTGGGCCTCCCGCAGCGCGCCGACCGGGTCGGTGCGGCCCTGCGCGACCGCTAGGTCCAGGTGCCGCTGCGCCTCGGCCAGCCGCGTGCGGGCCTCGGGGCCGACGGCGCCGCGGCGGGTGCTGATGAAGTCGCTCGCGGCCGCGATGCCCGACCGGGCGGTGAGCAGCGCCTGGTCCAGCGAGGCCGCGGCCCGCTGCGCCCGCTGGTCGGCGTCCCGGGCCACGGCGAGCGCCTGCTC
>JALYNA010000399.1 GCA_030773455.1 Actinomycetota bacterium | reverse complement strand
CCCGGACCGCGCCCGAGCTGCGGCTGGTCACCGACCAGCCGGGGGTGCGCGCCCGGATCACGGCGCAGCTCACCGACCTGGGCTACGCCGCGGGCTGGAGCGCGGTGAAGGCGCTGCCCGAGCCGGTGGCCCGCGTTGCCTTCGACGCCGTCGGCCGGTGGGCCGCTGGGCGCGGGGGCCGGGGCGTGCGGCAGTTGCGCGCCAACCTCCGCGTCGTCACCGGGGGCCGGCTCGGCGAGGAGGCCCTCGACGAGCTGACCACCCGCGCGATGCGCTCCTACGCCCGCTACTGGCAGGAGGCGTTCCGGCTGCCCCGGCTGGGCGTGCAGCGCGTTCTCGCCGGCACCGAGGTGCCCGGCACCGAGCACCTCGAGGCGGCTCGCGACCAGGGGCGGGGGATGATCTTCGCGCTGCCGCACAGCGGCAACTGGGACGCCGCCGGCGTCTGGCTCGTCGACTGGCTGGACGGCCCCTTCATGACCGTTGCCGAGCGGCTGCGGCCCGAGTCGCTCTACCGGCGCTTCCTGGAGTACCGGGAGACCCTCGGCATGCGGATCGTCCCGCTCACCGGCGGGCCACGCCCCAGCTCGGCGGTGCTGCGCGAGTGGCTGGACGGCGGCGGGTCGATCTGCCTGCTGGTCGACCGGGACCTGGGCTCCGGCGGCGTGCCGGTGGACTTCTTCGGCCGCCCGGCGACCATGCCGGGCGGTCCCGCCCTGCTCGCCGCGCAGACCGGCGCGGCCCTCCACCCGGTCGTGTCGCACTTCACCGCGAGCGGCTGGCGGCACGTCGTCCACCCCGAGGTCCCGGTCGAGGGGCCCGGCCGGCTGCCCGACCGCGTCCTCACCGCGATGCAGGGCGTGGCCGTCGCCTTCACCGAGGGCATCGCCGAGCACCCCGAGGACTGGCACGTCCTCGGCCGGATCTGGGACGACGTCCCGCCCGACCCGCCCCGCACCGGGCCCGCCTGATGCGCATCGGGCTGGTCTGCCCCTACCCGTGGGACGTGCCCGGCGGCGTGCAGTACCACGTGCGCGACCTCGCCGAGACGCTGCGCGGCCTGGGCCACCACGTCGAGGTGCTGACCCCCGCCGAGCGCGAGGAGTCCCTCCCGGCCGAGCACGCGACCTGGGCCGGGCGGGCCCTGCCGGTCCCGTACAACGGCTCGATGGCCAGCGTGTCGTTCGGGCCGGTCACCGCCGCGCGGGTGCGCCGCTGGCTGCGCGAGGGGCGCTTCGACGTCGTGCACGTGCACGACCCGGCCACGCCGTCGGTGGGCCTGCTGGTCTGCATCATGGCCGAGGGGCCGATCGTGGCCACCTTCCACGCCGCCACCGTCCGATCGAAGGCCCTGGCCACCTTCGGGCCGGTCATCCGCCCGTGGCTGGAGAAGATCTCCGGGCGCATCGCGGTGTCGGACTTCGCCCGCCGGGTGCAGGTGGAGCACCTGGGCGGCGACGCGGTGATCATCCCCAACGGCGTGCACGTCACGGCCTTCGCCGCCGGGCCCTCGCTGCCCGGCCACACCCGCGGCGTGGACGGGCCGACCATCGGCTTCCTCGGCCGCTACGACGAGCCGCGCAAGGGCCTGCCGGTGCTGCTCGGGGCGATGCGCACCGTCGTCCGCCGGCACCCCGGCGCCCAGTTGCTCATCGCCGGCCGCGGCGACCCCGACGCGGTCCGCGAGCTGCTCGGCGAGGACCTCGCCCCGCACGTGTCGCTGCTCGGCGAGCTCACCGAGGCGGAGAAGGGCGCGTTCCTGCGGTCGGTCGACGTGTACTGCGCTCCCAACCTGCTGGGCGAGTCCTTCGGCATCGTCCTCATCGAGGCGCTGGCCGCCGGGGCGCCGATCGTCGCCAGCGACCTGGACGCCTTCGCCGCGGTACTCGAGGACGGCGCCGCCGGGGTGCTGGTGCGCCGCGGTGACGCCCGCGACCTCGCCCGTGCCCTGTGCGACCTGCTCGCCGACCCTCAGCGCCGGGCACGGATGTCGGGCACCGGCCGCCGGGTGGCCGCGGAGTACGACTGGTCGGTGGTGGCCCGCCGGGTGCTCGCCGTCTACGAGACGGTCGTGCTGCCCGGCGGAGGTGGGGTCACGGCGTCGGACGACGACGCGCGGCTGGCCGGCCTGGGCGCCGTCCCGGATGACGCACCGGCCCGGTCGGCCCTCCGGTGGTGGGTGCAGCGCTAGCCTGACCCGTCGTGACCCCCGACGTCTGGCTGCTGCTCGCCGCCGCCGTCGTCGTCCTCCTGCTGGCCGCCTGGGTGGCCTGGACGCTCACCCGGCTGGGCCGCCTGGAGGCCCGCGTCGAGCGGACCTGGACGGCCCTGGACACCCAGCTGCAGCGCCGCGCCGCGCTCGCCGAGGCGCTGTGCCGGGACCACGCCGCCGCAGTGGGGGAGGAGCGGGCCGCCCGGCTGGGGGCGTGCGTGCGGGAGGTCCGCGCCCCGCGGGCCGGTGACCGCGAGATGGCGGAGAACGCCCTGGGCCGCGAGCTGCGCGACCTCCCCTGTGACCTCCCGGGCGTGCCCGCCGCGCTGCGGGCCGACCTCGAGGCGACGGCGACCCGGATCGGCCTGGCGCGGCGCTTCTACAACGACGCCGTCCGGGACACCGCCGCGCTGCGCACCCGTCGGCTGCCCAGCCTGCTGCGGCTGCACGCCGCCCGGCCGCTGCCGCGGTTCTTCGACATCGAGGACGGTCTGCGCGAGGTCACGGGCAGCGCCGCCGGCGGCGGCCGGTCTGGCCCGTAGCATCGAGGGTCCCTCCCCGACGTCCGAGACCGAGGCAGTCCCCGTGGCAGAGCACAGCACGACCGCACCCAGCACCACCGGAACCGAGGCCGTCAAGCGCGGCATGGCCGAGCAGCTCAAGGGCGGCGTCATCATGGACGTCGTCACCCCCGAGCAGGCCCGGATCGCCGAGGACGCCGGCGCCGTCGCCGTCATGGCCCTCGAGCGGGTGCCCGCCGACATCCGCGCCCAGGGCGGCATCGCTCGGATGAGCGACCCGGACATGGTCCAGGGCATCGTCGACGCGGTCTCCATCCCGGTCATGGCCAAAGCCCGCATCGGGCACTTCGTCGAGGCGCAGGTGCTGCAGAGCCTCGGGGTCGACTACATCGACGAGTCCGAGGTGCTCACCCCGGCCGACGAGGCGCACCACATCGCCAAGAGCGAGTTCACCGTGCCCTTCGTCTGCGGCGCCACCGACCTGGGCGAGGCGCTGCGGCGGATCGCCGAGGGCGCGGCGATGATCCGCTCCAAGGGCGAGGCCGGCACCGGCAACGTCGTCGAGGCCGTGCGCCACATGCGCGCCATCCGCGCCGGCATCCGGCGGCTGGGCACCCTGGACGTGACCGAGCTCTTGGTCGCGGCCAAGGAGCTGCGCGCCCCCTACGACCTGGTGGCCGAGGTCGCCCGGCTCGGCAAGCTGCCGGTCGTGCTCTTCACCGCCGGCGGCATCGCCACCCCCGCGGACGCCGCGATGATGATGCAGCTGGGCGCCGAGGGCGTCTTCGTGGGCTCGGGCATCTTCAAGTCCGGCGACCCGGCGCAGCGGGCCGCGGCGATCGTCCAGGCCACCACCTTCCACGACGACCCCGACGTGATCGCCAAGGTCTCCCGCGGCCTGGGTAAGCCGATGGTCGGCATCAACGTCGCCACGCTGCCGGAGAGCGAGCGGTACGCCACCCGCGGCTGGTGAGTGCGCGGTGAGCGAGCTCGCGAGCTCGCCCATGGGCGCAGCACGGCCCGGCACGTGGTCGACGAGCGCCAGCGAGGAGGCCCTCGTGAGCGAGCTCGCGAGCTCACCCATGGGCGCAGCACGGCCCGGCACGTGGCCGACGAGCGCCAGCGAGGAGGCCCCGTGACGGCGCAGCGGGACGACGTCGAGGCCGCCTGCGCGACCGCCGGTCCGGAGCGGGATGCCGCGGCCGGACGGCGGATCGGCGGTCTCGACGTCGCCCGCGGGCTCGCCGTCCTGGGCATGTTCGGTGCCCACCTGGGCGACACCGAGGACCTCGGCTGGGACCCGGCCACCTGGGGAGCGGTGGTCGAGGGCCGCTCGTCGATCCTGTTCGCCACGCTGGCCGGGGTCTCCATGGCGCTGCTGTCCGGCGGCCGCACGCCGGCCCGCGGGCGCGAGCTGGCCCGGGCCCGCACCCGCGTGCTCGTCCGCGCCGCGTGGGTGTTCGCGATCGGCGGCGTCCTGGAGCTGCTGGACACCTTCGTCGCGGTGATCCTCGGCGTCTACGCCGTGCTGTTCGTCCTCGCGCTGCCCTTCCTGCGCCGGCCGCCCGCGCAGCTGCTGCTCGCCGCCGGTGTCGTCGCCCTCGTCGGGCCGCCGCTCACCCTGGCGGTGGGGCAGTACGCCACCGCACGGGACGCGGAGGGCAGCGCCTTCGCCTTCCTGCTGGTTACCGGCTACTACCCGGCGGCGGTCTGGCTGGCCTTCGTGTTGGCCGGGCTGGCGGTGGGCCGGCTGGACCTGGACGCCGCCCGGGTGCGGACGGGCCTGGTCGCCGGCGGGGCGGCCGCCGCGGTGCTGGGCTACGCCGTCGGCCTGCTGACCACCCGGCAGCTCGCAGCGGGGCGGCGCCCGGCCGGGATCGAGGCCGGCTTCGGCTCACCCGGCGAGTGGGACCCGGCCTGGTTCGCCGGCGCCGAGCCGCACAGCAGCACGCCGTTCGAGGTGATCGGCTCCGGCGGGGTCGCGGTCGCCGTCATCGGGGTGTGCCTGGTCGTCGCCGACCTGCTGCCGCGGCTGACGTACCCGCTGGCCTCGGTGGGCGCCCTGGCGCTGTCGGTCTACACCGCGCAGATCGTCGCCATCGCCGTGCTCGACGTCGGGTCCGCCGGCGACTGGGGCCGGTGGGCCCGGTTCACCCTCACCGCCGTGCTGCTGGCCACCGCCTGGCGGCTGCGACTGGGCCGCGGCCCGCTGGAGCGGCTGCTGACCTGGAGCTCGCAGCGGGCGGCCGGGCCGTGAGGAACGCGCCGTAGCCTGGTCCCTCGTGTCCCGGAAACCCGTCGTCGGTGTGCTGGCCCTGCAGGGCGACGTCCGGGAGCACCTCGCGACGCTGTCGGCCCTGGGCGCCGAGGCGGTGACTGTCCGCCGGCCCGAGGAGCTGGCGGCGGTCGACGCGCTGGTCGTCCCCGGCGGGGAGTCGACCACCATGGGCAAGCTGGCCGCGCGGTTCGGCCTGCTGGAACCGCTGCGCGTGGCGGTGGGCGACGGGCTGCCGGTCTACGGCTCCTGCGCCGGGATGATCATGCTGGCCGACCGGCTGCTCGACGCCCCACCGGACCAGGTCACCGTCGGCGGGCTGGACGTGACGGTGCGGCGCAACGCCTTTGGTCGGCAGGTCGACTCCTTCGAATCGCAGGTGGAGATCGACGGCGTGGCCGGCGGTCCGGTGCACGCCGTCTTCATCCGGGCGCCCTGGGTGGAGCAGACAGCCGACGACGTGCAGGTGCTCGGCCGGGTCGTCGGGGGAGCCGCCGACGGTAGGATCGTCGCGGTCCGCCAGGGGAACCTGGTGGCCACCAGCTTCCACCCCGAACTGACCGGGGACCGCCGGGTGCACGCACTGTTCGTCGACATCGTCCGACGCCACCTGGCCGAGAGGGCCGGCGCTGCAGCCGGGTACGAGGAGGATTGATGAGCGGCCATTCCAAGTGGGCGACGACCAAGCACAAGAAGGCCGGGATCGACGCCAAGCGTGGCAAGCTCTTCGCCAAGCTGATCAAGAACATCGAGGTCGCCGCCCGCACCGGTGGCGGCGACCCCGCCGGCAACCCGACGCTGTTCGACGCCATCCAAAAGGCGAAGAAGAGCTCGGTGCCCAACGACAACATCGACCGTGCGGTCAAGCGCGGCGCCGGTCTGGAGGCCGGTGGCGTCGACTACCAGACCATCACCTACGAGGGCTACGCGGCCGGCGGGGTCGCCGTCCTCATCGAGTGCCTGACCGACAACAAGAACCGGTCGGCCATGGAGGTGCGCACCGCGATGACCCGCAACGGCGGGTCGATGGCCGACCCGGGCTCGGTGTCCTACCTGTTCTCCCGCAAGGGCGTGATCGTGGTGCCGAAGAGTGACACGGCCGACGAGGACACCGTGCTCATGGCCGTGCTCGACGCCGGCGCCGAGGAGGTGCGCGACCAGGGCGACTCCTTCGAGGTGGTGTGCGAGCCCACGGACCTGGTCGCGGTCCGGACCGCCCTGCAGGACGCCGGCATCGACTACGACTCCGCCGACGCCGGCTTCGTGCCCAGCGTC
>JALYNA010000398.1 GCA_030773455.1 Actinomycetota bacterium | reverse complement strand
CCCGGGCCGGCAACGAGCAGGTCTACACCCGCGCCGGGTCGTTCAGCTACGACGCCGCGGGCAACCTGGTCACCCCGGACGGCGCCCTGCTGCAGGGCTGGATGGCCGATGACGGCGTCGTGGACGTGAACGGGGCGATCGGCACGCTGACCGTTCCCTTCGGGGACGTCATGCAGCCCACCGAGACCGACAACGGCGCGGTCGTCGGCAACCTGTCCAGCAGGACGGCCACGGGCACCGGCGTGCAGACCCAGATGACCATGTTCGACGCGCTCGGCACGCCGCACCAGATCAGCCTGTCGTTCACCAAGACGGCGGAGAACCAGTGGAGCGTCGTCGCCCGGGACGAGAACGACAACACCCTCGCCAGCACCGCCGGCCCCCTGGCGTTCGACCCGGTCACGGGCATCCTGCCCGCCGGCTCGCAGACCTTCCAGATCACCCCGGACCCCAGCATGGCCCCCAGCTGGCCGGGACAGATCACCATCGACCTGGCGGAGCTGCGTCAGTTCGGCGGCCCCTCCGGGCTGGCGCCGGCGCGGGTGGACGGCAACGCGATGGGCGCGCTGCAGTCCATCTCGCTCAGCGGCGACGGCACGATCATGGGCGTCTACTCCAACAACCTGCGCGAGCCGATCGGCAAGCTGGCGCTGGCCACCTTCGCCAACCCCGGCGGCCTGGCCAAGGCCGGCAACAGCTCCTACCGGGTCGCCGACAACTCCGGCCAGCCGGCCATCGGCGAGGCCAGCAGCGGCGGCCGCGGCAGCCTCATCGCCGGCGCGCTGGAGATGTCCAACGTCGACCTGGCCGAGGAGTTCACCGGCCTGATCGTCGCCCAGCGCGGGTTCCAGGCCAACAGCCGCGTCATCAGCAGCTCCGACGAGATCCTGCAGGACCTGGTCAACCTGAAGCGCTGATGAAGGACCTCCCTCCTCCCCACCACTCGGAGAAGGACCTCGTCCTCCTCATCCCTCGTAGAAGGACCCCGTCCTGCCCACCCTTCGCAGGCTCAGGGCAGGTCCCCGGACGGGGCCAGTGGGCCCCTGGAGGGAGGCCGTGCGGCCCGGCTCCTCCACCGCGAGGCGCCGGGCCGCCGTCGTTCCGGCGCCCGGGTGTCCGCGCAGGTCGAACACCCCACCACCGGGGGTGAGGCGGCCCGTTCGGCTCAAGGCGGGCCCGCGCCACGCCGATGACAACTGCGAAGCGGTGGCCGGCGGAAGCGGGCGCCGCCATCCCCTCCCGATCGAGCAAGAGGTCCCCCGTGATCCGTGTGACGCGACTGAACGGAGAGCGGTTCGCGCTCAACCCCGACCTCGTCGAGCGGGTCGAGGGCCACCCCGACACCGTGGTCTTCCTGGTCGACGGCACCAAGTACGTCGTCTCGGAGAGCGTCGAGGAGGTGTTCGTGGAGATCCGCGAGTACCGCGCCAGCATCCTCGCCACCGCCTACGAGATGGACCGCGGCACCTACCGCTCGCCGTCCCGCGCGGCCGACGACGACGTCCGCGCCTCGGTCGTCCCCTTCCCGGCCCGCGAGGAGCGCTGACCCGTGGACCCCGCCACCCTGATCGGCTTCGTCGTCTCGCTCGTCGCCCTGCTGGCCTTCATGGTCCTGGAGGGATCCGACCCGACGTCGCTGCTGTTCCTGCCGGCCATCGTCCTGGTCCTCGTCGCCACCTTCGGCGCGGCCATGTCCAGCCAGACGATGGACGACCTCAAGAAGCTGCCCGCCTGGTTCAAGATGGCCGTCATGCCGGCCAAGGTGCCGCCGGCCACGGAGCAGATCCAGACTTTGGTGAGGCTCGCGGAGAAGGCCCGCAAGGAGGGCCTGCTCGCGCTCGAGGCGCAGGTCAAGCAGATCGAGAACCCGTTCCTCAAGCGCGGCCTGCAGATGGGCATCGACGGCACCGACCCCGAGGAGCTGCGCGCGGTCCTGGAGAGCGAGATCGCCGCCAGGAAGGCCGAGGACAAGGTCGCCGCCAAGTTCATGAACGCGATGGGCGGCTACGCCCCGACCATCGGCATCGTGGGCTGCATCGTCGGCCTCATGAACGTGATGGCCAACCTCAGCAAACCGGAGGCGCTGGGCCCGATGATCGCCGCGGCGTTCGTCGCCACGCTGTGGGGCGTCATGGCCGCCAACTTCTGGTTCCTGCCGATGGGCGCCAAGATCCTGCGGGTGAGCGAGCTGCAGGCCGCGCAGATGGAGCTGCTGGTCGAGGGCATCGCCGAGATCCAGGCCGGCACCAGCCCGCGCGCGGTCCGGCTCAAGCTGAACTCCCTCATCCCGCCCAGTGAGCTCGCCAGGGAAGCCGCGTGAGCTCCGGCAGCCACGGCGGCCGCCGCCGGGCCAAGAAGCACGAGGAGGAGGAGCGCGAGAACCACGACCGGTGGCTGGTGTCCTACGCGGACATGGTGACGCTGCTGCTCGTGACCTTCGTGGTCCTCTTCGCGATGAGCCAGGTGGACAAGACCAAGTTCGCCGCCCTGGCCACCGGTCTGTCCGCGAGCCTGGGCGGGCCCATCACCGTGCAGCCGGGACCGACGCCGGAGGGCTCGGTGCTCGACGGCCTGCCCGGTGCGATCGACATCGCCTCGGCCATCGCCCCGGACGAGACCGTCTCGCAGGCCGAGGTGGACGCCGCCGCCGCGCAGGCGGCCCTCGCCGAGGCCCAGCAGGTCGCGGCCGAGGCCAGGGCGGAGTACGAGGACCTGTCCGCGGTGCGTGACCGGATCGAGGCGGCTCTGGCCGCGGCCGGGCAGGCCGGTGCCGCCCGCTACGAGATCGACGAGCGCGGGCTGGTCGTGCACATCGTGGCCGACCAGGTGCTGTTCGACGCCGAGCAGGCCGTGCTGCGGCCCGAGGGCCACGCCAACCACCTGCCGGTCACCCCCGGCGGACCGTGGCCGTCGAACTGGGAGCTGTCGGCCTACCGCGCGACGACCGTCGTCCGGTACCTGGCCGGCGAAGGCCTCCCCGGCCCCCGGATGGTCGCCAACGGCTACTCCGACACCCGTCCACTGGTGCCCCCCGCGGACCCCACCGCGATCAGCGTGAACCGCCGCGTGGACGTCGTGGTCCTGTCCACCGCCTCGGCCGAGGCGAACGAGCTGCTCCCCGGCCTGGACGCCGGCAACCCCCGGGAAGGCACCGATGGCTGACAAGAAGAAGAAGGATGAGACCCCCGAGGACGGCGAGGCTACGGGCAGCGGCAAGAAGAAGCTGCTGCTCATCGGCGCCGTCGCGCTGCTCGCCATCGCAGGCGCGGCGTACTTCTTCCTGTTCGCCGGCAGCAGCGAGGCCGGGGCGGCCGAGCCCGTGTCCGGCGGCTACGTCGCCCTGGAGCCGATCGCGGTCAACCTCGCCGGCGGCGGCTACCTCAAGGTCGGGATCACCCTGGAGATCACCGCGGACGCCGCCGGCGGCGGGCACGGGGGCGCCTCCGTCGACGGCTCGAAGGCGCTGGACCTGCTCATCTCCACCTACTCGCAGGCCCAGCCGGCCGACGTCGTGGGCGCGAGGGACGCGCTCAAGGAGGCCCTCGAGCAGAAGATCGTCGAGGCCTACACCGACCATGGCACACAGATGGTCATGGGCATCTACCTCACCGAGTACGTCACCCAGTAACACACTCCGGCACCACCAGTCACACCCGTCCGCCCTGATCGGCAGCGCCCCGCGCCGTCGGTCAGGGCGGCGGCGTTCCACGCCGATGTACCCGACGTGACCCGCCCCGACAACGGACCCGCCCCGACCGGGCGCAGCCGTCGCGGCGAACCCCGCACCTACGACTTCCGCCGGCCGACCAAGCTCTCCCGCGAGCACGTGCGGGTGCTGCAGATCGCGCAGGAGGCGTTCGCTCGCCAGACGACGACCGTCCTGACGACGATGCTGCGGGCCGGCGCCCGGCTGGAGCTGCTGGGGATCGAGCAGCACTCCTACGACGACCACGTCGCGACGCTGCCCGACCCGTGCTTCATCGCGACCTTCACCATCGAGCCGCTGGCCGGCAAGGGCATGCT
>JALYNA010000397.1 GCA_030773455.1 Actinomycetota bacterium | reverse complement strand
GCGGTGACCGCCGCCCAGGCCGCGGCCGCCAGGGCCGCCGCCGACCTCGGCCCGCGGGTCGAGGCAGCCCGCGACGCGGCGCAGAAGGCCCTGGACGAGGACGTCCTCCCCCGGCTCACCGCCGCCCAGGCCGCCACCCTCGCCTACGCCGCCCCCCGGGTGCTCGCCGCCCGTGAGGCGGTCACCCCGGTGCTGGAGAGCACCCGTGAGTCGCTGGCCTCGGGCCTCGGCAGCGCCCGGGACGAGCTCGAGCTGCGCCGCCTGGAGCTGGCCGCCACCACCGCCAAGGCCCAGCAGAAGCGGGCCCAGCTGGAGAAGGCCGCGGCGAAGAAGCGCCGGGAACTGGAGAAGAAGGCCGCCAAGGCGGGTAAGGGCGTCAAGCGGAAGGTCGGGATCGAGCCCGAGCCACGGCGCTGGCCGTGGCTGCTCGCCGTCCTCGGCATCGCCGCCGTCGTGGCGGTGGTGCTGCGCCGCCGCAGCGGCTCCGATGACCTGTGGACCCCCGCCCCCACCGGCGACGGGCCCGTGCCGAGCTACCGAGAGGACCCCGTGCCCAGCTCCCCGAGCAACTCCGACAAGACCGTCTCCACCGCCCAGACCACCCCGGGGGACGCCACCCCGCCCGACACCGACGCCGGCTCGTGGGCGCAACAGTCCAAGCCCGCGGAGAGCCCCGGCTCGGCCACCCCCGGCACCGCCACCACCAGCTCCAACGACCCGGCGCTGGACACCGCGACGGCCTCGCCGAACGACCAGCCGCAGACGGCCTCCGGCGGGATCGGCTCGGACTCCGAGGACCCGCGCAACCCGGCGTCCTGACCCGGCGCAGCACCCCTGACCGGCAACGCCCGCCTCGACCGAGGCGGGCGCTGCCGTCTGCGGGGGTACCGTGGTCGATCATGAGCGAGACGGTGGTTCCAACCCCTCCACCGACACCCCGATGGCGCCGTCCGGCCGCAAGCTGCTGCGCCTGGAGGTCCGCAACAGCCAGGTCCCGATCGAGCGCAAGCCGGAGTGGATCAAGACGCGGCTCAGGACCGGCCCGGAGTACACCGAGCTGAAGTCGCTGGTCCGCCGGGAGGGTCTGCACACCGTCTGCGAAGAGGCCGGCTGCCCCAACATCTACGAGTGCTGGGAGGACCGGGAGGCCACCTTCCTCATCGGCGGCGACCAGTGCACCCGGCGGTGCGACTTCTGCCAGATCGACACCGGCAAGCCCGCCGACTTCGACGCCGACGAGCCGCGCCGGGTCGCCGAGAGCGTGGCCACCATGCAGCTGCGGTACGCCACCGTCACCGGCGTGGCCCGGGACGACCTGCCCGACGGCGGCGCCTGGCTCTACGCCGAGACGGTCCGGCAGATCCATGCCGCCGTCCCCGGCTGCGGGGTCGAGCTGCTCATCCCCGACTTCAACGCCGATCCGGCCCAGCTGGCCGAGGTCTTCGCCTCCCGGCCCGAGGTGCTCGCGCACAACGTCGAGACCGTTCCGCGCATCTTCAAGCGGATCCGGCCCGGCTTCCGGTTCGAGCGGTCGCTGGCGGTGATCACCGCCGCCCGCGAGGCCGGCCTGGTCACCAAGTCCAACCTCATCCTGGGCATGGGCGAGGAGCCGCACGAGGTCGCCGAGACCATGCAGGCTCTGCACGACGCCGGCTGCGACCTGCTCACCATCACCCAGTACCTGCGCCCCTCGCCGCGCCACCACCCCGTCGTCCGCTGGGTCAAGCCCGAAGAGTTCGTCGGCTTCCAGCAGACCGCGGAGGAGATCGGCTTCCCGGGCGTGCTCGCCGGACCGCTGGTGCGCAGCTCCTACCGGGCCGGCCGGCTGTACCAGCAGGCCGTTGAGGCCAGGGGACTGACCCGCTTCTGACGACGTCGTGGCCGGTCCGCCGGGACCGGCCGCGCGCGGCCCTATCCTGTGCACATGGCACGCAGCAGGCCCACCGACTCCCCCGCGCCGCCCGGCTCCGGCAAGGCCGCCACCGGGCCCGGCTCCCGCTTCCGCGGTCGCGGGGCGACGAGGGTCGGCAAGGACGGCCAGCCCAAGGTCGGCCGGCTGAAGAAGGCCGGCAACCAGGCCCGCATGATCAAGCAGGCCTACTCGCTGACCCGCAAGAACGACCCCAAGCTCCCCTGGGTCATGCTGATCGCCTTCGTCGCGGTCGCCGGGGTGGTCCAGCTGATCGGCATCCTGCTCGACTCGCCGTTCCTGGTCCTGCCCGTCGCCGTCCTGCTGGGGCTGCTGGCCGCGCTGATCGTCTTCGGCCGCCGCGCGCAGGGCTCGGCCTACCGCCAGGTGGAGGGCCAGCCGGGCGCCGCGGCGTGGGTGCTCGACGGCATGCGCGGTGACTGGCAGGTCTCCTCCGGCGTCGCCGGCACCACGCAGCTGGACGCCGTCCACCGGGTGCTCGGCCGCCCCGGGGTCATCCTGGTCGGCGAGGGCGCGCCCTCCCGGGTCCGCCCGCTGCTGGCGCAGGAGAAGAAGCGCCTCGCCCGCATCGCCGGCGACGCTCCGATCTACGACATCCTCGTCGGCGACGAGGAGGGCCAGGTGCCGCTGCGCAAGCTCAGCGCGCACGTGATGAAGCTGCCCCGGAACCTCTCCGGTGCCGAGCTCAACGCGCTGCGCAAGCGGGTTGCGGCCCTCGGCGGCACCCGGATGCCGGTTCCCGGCGGCCCGCTCCCCGGCGGCCGGCAGATGTCGGTCAGCCAGCGGCAGGTCCGCCGCCGCTGAGCGGCGTCGCACGACCGGTGACGCATAGGAGCCGGGCGAACGGCTCCGCGTAGCGGAAGGCGCCCCGGACGGCCGGGGCGGTGAGGTGCCGGGCCTGGAAGTCCGCACCCCAGGCCGGGTCGGGTGCGGTGACGCGCAGGTCGACGGCCGGGACGAACCCGAAGCGCCGGTAGTAGCCGGGCGAGCCGAGCAGCGCGACCAACCGCTCCTCGACGGCGGCCTCGGCCAGCGCCAGCAGGGCGTGCACCAGCACCGTGCCGACGCCGACCTCCTGGTTCTCGGGGCGCACGCCGAGGGGACCGAGCCCGAGCACCGGATGACCGAGCGGCTCGAGCCAGCCGCGGGTGGTGATCACGTGACCGACGATCTCGTCCCCGTCGATAGCGACCAGGGCCAGGTGCGGGAGGAGCCGGCATCCTCGCGCAGTTCGTCGACCAGTCCTGCCTCAGGGGCGTCCCCGCCGCCCGGCGGCCGGAAGGCCGCCGCGTGCACGGCCCGGACCGCGGCGTGGTCGCGGGGCCGCTCCCGGCGGACGATCACCGCTCGCGGACGACGGCGGTGTCGGTCAGCCGGTCATGCAGCCCGCGCCCGTCGGCGTCGACCAGCAGGGCCGGCAGCAGCAGCACGAGCAGAGCCGTCCGGACGACGGCCCGCCACAGGGCCAGCCGCTGACCCGCCCGGGGGTGCGCCAGCCGCAGCCCGAGCAGCCGCATGCCCGGCGTCTGGCCGTAGGCGACCAGGGTGACCACGGTGATGAGCCCGAAGGACAGCAGGCTCCAGTTGCCGGGCAGCGAGGGCGCGGTGAACAGGCCCGCGACGAGTGCCGCGGCGATCGCATCGACGGCGAAGGCGCCGATCCGGCTGGAGAAGGCGGCCAGCGAGCCCGGACCGCCGGCGGGCAGCCCCAGAGCAGCGGCGCGCGGGCGCTCCTGAGAGGGTGGCAGCGCGTCCCCGACCATGACGCCCAGCGTAGGACGCGTCCGCCCATCGCCCACCCGGCCGGCGAGCAGCGACCCGCCAGGCGCCGTTGTTACCGGTCCGAAACACTGGAGACACCCGAGGGCAACCGCCCGCTCGTACGTTCGCCACCGGCTGTCCGCCCCAACCCGGAGGATCGATGTTCACCAGTCCCGACGAGGTCGCCGCCTACATCAGCGACAACGACGTCGAGTTCGTCGACGTCCGCTTCTGCGACCTGCCCGGCGTCATGCAGCACTTCACGATCCCCGCGGCGACCTTCGGAGAGGACACGTTCTCCGAGGGCCTCGGCTTCGACGGCTCCTCGATCCGCGGGTTCCAGGCGATCAACGAGTCCGACATGCTGCTGCTGCCCGACGCCAACAGCGCCTTCCTGGACCCGTTCCGCCGGCACAAGACGCTGAACGTCAACTTCTTCATCCACGACCCGATCACCCGCGAGGCCTACAGCCGCGACCCGCGCAACGTGGCGAAGAAGGCCGAGGCGTACCTGGCCAGCAGCGGCATCGCCGACACCGCCTACTTCGG
>JALYNA010000396.1 GCA_030773455.1 Actinomycetota bacterium | reverse complement strand
TCCTCGGGCAGCTCGCCGTCCACGTGCCGGGTGGAGCCGTCCTCGAGCGTCACCTCGGCCTCGTCGACCTCCAGCGCGTCGCCGGGGCGGGCGACGATGGGGGCGCGGTCCTCGAGGTCGGCCGGCGGGGTGCCGATGACCTCCCGCAGCCGGTCGATGGTGCCGGGGGCGACCTGGTGTTCCTCGTCGAGGGCGTCGAGCCAGCTGGCGTCGATGCCCCACTCGTCGGTGGAAGGCGTGCGCGTCACGCCCCGATACTCCCCAGCCGACCCCCGGCCCACACCGCAGGCCGGCAGTGGTGCCGCTCTCGCTCGACCGCGCTTCTATGGTTACGGTCACGTCTTCGTGACGGTTCGGCCGTCCCCGATGACAGCCGGAGCGGCGGGTCGCAGGCTCCGGGGGGACGGCGACGCGCCGCGACCGATCCGTACCCGTGGAGGCATGCATGAGATCCCCCAGGTCCCCCAGGTCCTTCCTGCCCGCCCTCGTGGCGGCGTCCGCAGTCCTCCTCGCCGCGTGCGCCGAGACGGAGCAGGAGGGCGCCGGCGGGGGAGGTGCGGCGGCCCCGGGAGAGGGGGAGTACCCGACCGAGGACATCACGCTCTACGTGCCGTACGCCCCGGGCGGTCCCACCGACCTGGCCGCGCGCACGGTGGGGGACTGCCTGGCGGAGGACTTCGGCGCGACGGTGGTCGCGGAGAACCGCGAGGGTGCCTCCGGGGCGCTCGGCATGCAGGCCATGATCCAGGGCGGGAACGACGGCCACAGCCTGTCGTTGATCGCCGTCCCGGCCTCCGCGACCAACCCGCTGCAGGACGACGTCGGCTACACCAACGAGGACTACGTCCCGATCGCGGTGGTCACCGAGATCCCCTCGGTGCTGGCCGTGGGACAGGGGTCCCGGTTCCCCGACGCGCAGGCGCTGTTCGCCGCCGCCGAGCAGAACCCGGGCCAGGTCACCGTCGGCGTCCCCGGCGCGACGACGTCGCAGGCCATGGAGCTGCAGCGGCTGGCCGAGGGGCACGGCGTCGAGGTCGCGCGGGTGCCGTTCAGCGGCAATGCCGAGATGACCACGGCGCTGCTCGGGGGCAACGTGGACGCGGTCTTCATCAACGCCTCCAAGGACGTGCTGGAGAACATCGAGGCCGGCAGCTTCGTGCCGCTGGCGATCAGCCCAGAGGAGCGCGTCGACTACCTGCCCGACGTGCCCACGCTGGCCGAGCTCGGCTTCCCCGAGCTCACCAACAGCGTGTCGGTCTTCGGCCTGGCCGCTCCGGCCGGCACCCCGGAGGACGTGCTGCAGACCCTCGAGGACGGCGTCCGCGCCTGCGTGGAGAAGCCGGAGGTCGTCGAGACCCTCGGGGACCAGTACGTGCCAGACACCTTCATCGGCCGGGGGGACTTCCAGGCCCGGATCGACGAGATCGTCGAGGTCTACGGCCCGCTCCTCAAGAAGTAGGGAGTGGCGTCCGGGTGCTGCTGAAGAGCCCCTCCGGCGCGGGGCTGGCCAGGACGTCCTCCCGCCGGGCCAAGGCGATCGGCACCCGGACGTCGACCGACCGGCGCCCTCGGGTCCATGCGCGGCCGGCATCAATGATCAGCAGATCCGTCATTGGACCTCGACGATGCCTGCTTCTAGTGTCGGGCGTCATACCCGGCCGCGAACCGACGAGGAGCCCATGTCCGCGCTTTCCCCCGCACCGGCGCCCGAGCGGCACCCCAGGCCGGCCCGAGCCCAGCTGCGCCGGATCGCCCCCCTGCTGCTCCTGGCGCTGGGCGTGGCCGCCCTCGTCACGGCCTGGGGCATGGGACTCGGCGAGCTGACCGCGCCAGGTCCAGGCCTGTGGCCGGCCGTCGTCGCCGCGCTGCTCACCGGCACCGCGGCGGCGCTGCTGTTCCTGGATCCGGCCGAGGACTACGAGGCCTGGACGTCGGGGACGGCGCGGATCGCCCTCGGGCTCGTCGGCCTGGGCCTGTTCGTCCTGCTGTTCCAGACGATCGGCTTCATCATCCCCGCGTTCCTGCTGCTGACCGCGTGGCTGCGGTTCTTCGGCGACGAGTCCTGGCGGATGGCGCTGGTCCTGGGCGTCGGAGGGGCGTTGGTCCTGCACCTGGTCTTCGTGATCGCCCTCGGCGTGCCGTTCCCTGCGGGCCCCGTCGACCAGCTGCTCGGTGGCTGAGATGGGGATCTTCGAGGGCATCGCCCAGGGCTTCACAGTGGCCCTCGACCCGGTCAACCTGCTCTACGTCTTCGCCGGTGTGCTCATCGGCACGGTGATCGGCGTTCTCCCGGGGCTGGGCCCCACCGCGACGATCGCGCTGCTGCTCCCGCTGACCTACACCATCGAGCCGGCGACCGCGGTGATCCTGCTGGCCGGCATCTACTACGGCTCGATGTACGGCGGCACGATCACCTCGGTGCTGCTGCGCCTCCCCGGGGAGGCGGCCTCGGTCGTCACCACCTTCGACGGGTACCAGATGGCCAAGCAGGGGCGGGCCGGCCCGGCGCTGGGCATCGCCGCCGTCGGCTCGTTCGTCGGCGGGATCCTGTCGGTCCTCGGGCTGATGCTGCTCGCGCCGCCGCTGGCCGACCTGGCGGTCACCTTCGGCCCGCCGGAGTACGTGGCGCTGACCGCGCTCGGCATCCTGCTGGTCACCTACCTCGGCACCGGCTCGCCGCTGAAGAGCCTGGCGATGGCGGCGCTGGGCCTGCTGCTGGCCACCGTGGGGCAGGACCCCATCACCGGGACCAGCCGCTTCACCTTCGGCGAGGTGGCCCTGTTCGACGGGGTGGACTTCGTCGCGGTCGCCATGGGCCTGTTCGGGGTGGGGGAGATCCTGCACAGCCTGGAACGCACGGAGAAGGTGCAGGCGGTCACCCGCGGGATCAAGAACATCTGGCCCACCCGGAAGGACTTCCGCGACTCCTCCGGGGCCATCGCCCGCGGCTCGGTCCTGGGCTTCGTCATCGGCGTGCTGCCCGGCGGCGGCGGGGTGATCTCCTCGCTGGCCTCCTACGCGCTGGAGAAGCGCCGGGCCAAGGACCCGAGCCGCTTCGGCAGGGGCGCCATCGAGGGGGTGGCCGGCCCGGAGACGGCGAACAACGCCTCCTCCACCTCGGCGTTCATCCCGCTGCTGACGCTGGGCATCCCGGCCAACGTGGTGCTGGCGCTGATCTTCGGGGCGCTGCTGGTGCAGGGCGTCACCCCGGGGCCGCAGCTGATCAGCCAGGAGCCGGAGATCTTCTGGGGCGTCATCGCCTCGATGGTCGTCGGCAACGTGATGCTGCTGGCCCTGAACATCCCGCTGGTCGGGGTCTTCGTGCAGCTGCTCCGCGTCCGCACCGGCATCCTCGCCGCCTTCGCGCTGGTCGTGACCATGGCCGGCGTCTTCTCGGTGAACAACGACGCCTTCGACATGTGGGTCGTGCTGGTGTTCGGCGTCGTCGGCTGGCTGATGAAGAAGACCGGTTTCGAGCCCGGTCCGCTGGTCCTGGCCTTCGTCCTCGGCGAGATCATGGAGCGGGCGTTCCGCCAGTCGATGCTGCTCTCCGGCGGCAGCCTCGACATCTTCGTCACCCGGCCCCTGTCCGGCGGTCTCCTGGCCGTCATGGCCCTCGTCGTCGTCGCCAGCATCCTCACCGCCCGCAAGCGGCGGGCCGCCTTCCGGCACGTCGACCCCGAGGGCGAGTCCGCCACCGGCGCCGAGCCCACGGAGCCGGCTCCTGGGCGCGCCGCCCGGCCCACCCCCGACGGCACCGACATCGACGTCCCCTCGAGCTCTGGAGAACGATGAGATCCCTGCGCTCCCTCGCCGCCCTGCTGGTCACGGTCACGGCCCTGACCGGCTGCGCTGAGCAGTCCGGAGGTGGTAGCGGTGGTGGCGCCGCCGCTGCCGACTACCCGGCGGAGGACATCCGGCTGATCGTGCCCTACGTCGCGGGCGGCCCGACCGACATCGCGGCGCGGGCCCTCGGCGCCCACCTGGAGGAGGAGCTCGGCCAGCCGGTCGTGGTGGAGAACCTCCCCGGGGCCTCCGGCGCCACCGCCTACATCGAGCTCATCTCCTCCCAGCCCGACGGCTACACGCTGTCGATGACGGCCCTGCCCACGGCGGTGCTCAACTACCTGTCCGGCGACGTCGGGTACACCCGTGAGGACTTCGCGCCGATCGGCGTGGCCACCCAGGTGCCGTCGGGGATCCTGGTGCGGGCCGACTCCCCGTACCAGGACCTGGAGTCGCTGTTCGAGGCGGCGCGACAGGACCCCCAGGCGGTCAGCGTCGGGACACCGGGCGCCACGAACACCCACGCCGCGGAGACCCGGCGGATCACCGAGCTCTACGACGTTCCCCTCACCGTGGTCCCCTTCGACGGCAACGCCGAGGTGCAGACGGCGATGCTCGGCGGGAACGTCACCGCCGGGTTCGTCAACCTGTCGCAGGACATGCTGCCGGCCGTCGAGGCCGGCGACCTGCGGGTGCTGGCGGTCGGTACCGAGGAACGGCTGGACTACGTCGACGCGCCGACGATGGCCGAACTGGGCTATCCGGAGCTGGTGCAGAGCACCACGACGTTCGGCGTCATCGCACCAGCGGGCACCCCGCAGGAGGTCGTCTCCAGGCTCGAGGACGCGATGCGCAGCGCCAGCGAGGACCAGGCTGTGGTGGAGGCGCTGAACTCCCGGTACGTGCCGAAGGAGTTCATCGGCAGCAAGGAACTGGCCGACCTCTTCGCCGAGACGGAGGAGACCTTCCGCGATGTCGTCGGCGGCTGAGGCCACCGGGGTCGCGGCGCAGGCCCGTCCGGAGACGGGCGCCGACTCCATGGTCGCGGCCCTGCAGGACCTCGGCGTGCAGGTGGTGTTCGGGCTGCCGGGTGTGCACAACCTCGCGGTGTGGGAGGGGGCCGCGGCCGCCGGGCTGCGGGTCGTGGGGGTCCGGCACGAGCAGGCCGCGGTGTACGCCGCCGACGGGTACGCCCGGGCGACCGGCCGGCTGGGCGCGGCCGTCGTGACCACCGGGCCCGGGGCGGCGAACACGCTCGGCGCCACGGGCGAGGCGATGGCCTCGGGGGCGCCGGTGCTCGTCGTCGCCACCGACATCCCGTCGACGCTGCGGCGTCCCGGCGTGTACCGCGGTGTCCTGCACGAGACCCGCGACCAGGCGGCCATGTTCGCCCCGGTCACCAAGGGGACCGTGGTGACCTCGGCGGCCGGGGACCTGTACGCGGACACGGTGCGTGCCGGCTCGCTCGCACTGCAGCCGGGCACCGGGCCGGTCTACCTGGGTGTGCCCACCGACCTGCTCAGCGCGCCGGGCGGCGACCGGGAGCGCGCGCCGGTGCCCGCCGTCCCGGGGCCCGTGGTGTCCGGGGACGACGTGGCCCGGGCCCGGGAGCTGCTCGCCCGCGCCCGCCGTCCGCTGTTGTGGGCCGGCGGCGGGGCGCTGCGGTCGGGGGCCGGCGAGCTCGTCGGCGAGCTCGCCCGGCGCCTGGCCGCCCCCGTCGTGACGACGTTCGGCGGGCGGGGGGTACTGCCGCCGGACCACCCCTGCCTGGTGCCCGGCCCGCCGCACGTCCCCGCGATCGGCCGGCTCTGGGACGAGGCCGACCTGGTCGTCTCCCTGGGCAGCGACCTGGACGGGATCAACACGCAGAACTGGGCGATGCCGCGCCCGCCGGCGCTGCTCGCGGTCAACGTCGACCCCGCCGACGCGGGGAAGAACTACCCCGCCGACCTCACCGTGGCCGGCGACGTGTCGGCCGTGCTCGACGCCCTGCTCGACGGCCTGCCGCAGCGCGACGGCATGCCGGCGCTCCGGGCGACCCTCGACGCCCTGGCCGACGACGGGCGGGCGCTGGTGCGGGCGGAGGAACCGCAGGCCGAGCTGCTGCTCGCGGCGCTGGACCGGGTCTCCGACCGGACGGGGGTGTTGCTCGCGGACATGTGCATCCCCGGCTACTGGGCGGCCGCCTTCGCCCGGATCCCTGGGCCGCGCCGGCTGGCCTTCCCGCTGGGCTGGGGGACGCTGGGCTACGCCTTCCCGGCCGCGATCGGGGCCGCGCTGGCCGGCCGGGGCCGGGCGCTGGCCCTGGTCGGGGACGGCGGCTTCCTGTTCGCCTGCGGGGAGCTGGCCACCCTCGTCCAGGAGCACCTGCCGGTCACCACCGTCATCGTCGACGACGGCGGCTACGGGATGCTCCGCTTCGACCAGGTGCACACCGGCGTCCCGACGCGGGGCGTGGACCTGACCACCCCGGACTTCGTCGCCCTCGCGAACTCCTTCGGCGTCCCCGCGCGGGCGGTGGACGGCTTCGGCGAGGAGTTCGCGTCCGCGCTGTCCGACAGCCTCGACGCCGACGGCCCGGACGTCCTCGTGGTCCGGGCGGCGCTCACCCCACCGCCGTCCACCTCGCCCCGCTGGTACCGCCGCCGGCAGGCGGCACCGTGATCGACAAGCGGGTGGCCACGCTGGCCGATGCCGTCGCCGGCGTCGCCGACGGCGCGACCGTGCTCGTCGGGGGGTTCGGCAACTCCGGCGTCCCGGTCGAGCTGGTGCACGCCCTGCTGGAGCAGGGCGCCCGGGACCTCACGGTGGTGACCAACAACGCCGGCAGCGGGGAGACCGACATCGCGGCGCTGCTCCGGGAGCGGCGGGTCCGCCGGATCATCTGCTCCTATCCGCGCTCGGCGGGCTCGGTGTGGTTCGAGCAGTTCTGGCGCGCCGGGGAGATCGAGCTGGAGCTGGTCCCGCAGGGCACCCTCAGCGAGCGGATGCGCGCCGCCGGAGCCGGCCTCGGCGGCTTCTTCACGCCGACGGGGGCGGACTCGCTGCTCGCCGAGGGCAAGGAGGTCCGGGTCCTCGACGGCCGGCGCCAGGTCTTCGAGCGCCCGCTGCCCGCCGACGTCGCGCTGATCAAGGCCCACCGGGCCGACCGCTGGGGCAACCTGGTCTACCGCACTGCGGCCCGCAACTTCGGTCCCACCATGGCGACGGCCGCTGCGCTCACCGTCGTGCAGGTGCGCGAGTTCGTGGAGCTCGGGGCGCTGGACCCCGAGGCCGTCGTGACGCCGGGCATCTTCGTCGACCGCGTGGTGGAGGTTGCCGCGTGATCCGGCCGCTGTCGCCGACCGACGTGGCCCGCCGGGTCGCCCGCGACATCCCCGACGGCTCCTACGTCAACCTGGGCATCGGCCTGCCCACGCTGGTGGCCGACGTGGTGGGGCCGGACAAGGAGATCGTCTACCACAGCGAGAACGGCGTGCTCGGGATGGGCCCGGCCCCGGCGCCGGGGGAGGAGGACCCGGAGCTGATCAACGCGGGCAAGCAGCCGGTCACCCTGCTGCCCGGGGGCTCCTTCTTCCACCACACCGACGCCTTCGTGATGATGCGCGGCGGGCACCTGGACGTGTCGGTGCTGGGCGCCTTCCAGGTCTCGCAGACCGGCGACCTGGCCAACTGGGCCACCGACGAGGCGGCGCTGCCGCCGGCCGTCGGCGGCGCCATGGACCTGGCCGTCGGCGCGCGGCGGATCCTCGTCATGACCACGCACACCACGCGCGACGGCCGTCCCAAGCTCCTGCCGGCCTGCACCTACCCGCTGACCGCCGCCGCCGTCGTGGACCGCGTCTACACCGACCTCGCCGTCCTCGACGTCGACCCCGACGGCTTCGTGGTCCGCGAGGTCGCGCCCGGCGTCACGCCCGAGGGCCTGCAGGCGGTGACCGGTGCGGAGCTGCGCTTCGCGCCCGACCTGACCTTCGTCCACACCGGCTGACCCACCAACCCCCGACGAACTGGAGACGACGATGCCCCTGACCCGTCCCGTACGGATCCTCACCGCACTGGCCGCCTTCAGCGTGCTCACCGCCTGCGCCGAGCAGGGGGGTGGTGGCACGGCCGGTGGCACGGCCGCCCAGGCGGCCGCCTACCCGACCGAGGAGATCCGCCTCCTCGTCCCGTATGCGGCCGGCGGCTCGACCGACCTGACCGCCCGCGCGTACGGCGCCTCCCTGGAGGAGCAGCTGGGCCAGACCGTGGTGGTGGAGAACCTGCCCGGCGGGTCCGGGGCGACGGCGACCCAGCAGCTTATCGCCGCCGAGCCCGACGGGTACACGCTGTCGCTGGTGACGGCGGGCACGCTGGTCCTCACGCCCCTGGCCAACGAGGTCGGCTACACCAAGGACGACGTCACGCCGATCGGGATCATGGCCGAGGTGCCCTCCGTGATCGCGGTCGGCGCCGACTCCCCGTACCAGTCCGTGGAGGACTTCTTCACCGCCGCTAAGCAGGAGCCGGGCGGGATCACCGTCGGCGTGCCGGGTGCCTCCACTCCGCAAGGCATCGAGCTGCAGCGGCTGCGCGAGGAGTACGGCGTGGAGGTGACGGCGGTGCCGTTCAACGGCAACGCGGAGATGACCACCGCGCTGCTCGGGGGGAACGTCGACGCCGTCTTGATCAACGCCTCCTCCGACGTCACCGAGAACATCGACGCCGGGTCGTTCCGGCCGCTGGCCGTCTCCGCCGAGGAGCGGCTGCCCTGGCTGGCGGACACGCCGACGCTGGCCGAGTCCGGCTTCCCGGAGCTGACCCTGTCCGGTTCGACCTTCGGCCTCGCCGGCCCGGCCGGGCTGCCCCAGGAGGTCGTCACCGTCCTCGAGGACGCGCTGCGCGCCGCGCACGACGACCCAAAGGTGGTGGAGCAGGTGGGCGAGGAGTACATCAGCGAGGAGTTCCGCGGCGCCGAGGAGCTGAAGGAGGTCCTGGACCGCACCCAGGCGGTGTACGAGCCGCTCCTGCGCGGCTGATCCCCACTCGGCTCACCCGGAGGGGGTGGGCGGCCCCCGGCCGGCTCAATCCGCCGACCGGGGGTGCCGAGGACCGACGGTGAGGCGCTCCCCGAGGACGGGGACGCCCTCCCGACGGAAGGCAGCAGTGGACGACGCACCGGCACGGCCCCCCACTCGCCGCATCCGGATCGCGGTCCTCTCCGGAGCCGTGGCGGTCGCGCTGGCCGCCGCGCACCTGGCCGTCTCCCGGATGCCGGCCGGCGGCTCCGAGCAGGTGCTCCTGCACCTGCTG
Source organism: Actinomycetota bacterium (assembly GCA_030773455.1). GTDB lineage: Bacteria > Actinomycetota > Actinomycetes > Mycobacteriales > Geodermatophilaceae > Geodermatophilus. The sequence goes on along the minus strand of JALYNA010000396.1, from coordinate 6,024 downwards.
GTCAGCGGCACCGCGGCCGCCCTCGCCGCCGCGTCCGCCGTCCGGCGGGTGCGGCGGACCGAGGCCGACCTCGCCACGCTCGCCTTCTCCGACGTCCTGACCGGGCTGGCCAACCGGGCGCTGTTCACCGACCGCCTCGAGCAGGCGCTGCACCGCACCGCGCGCAGCGGCGGCGAGGTGGCCGTTGTCTTCCTCGACCTCGACGGCTTCAAGGCCGTCAACGACAGCCTGGGCCACGCCGCCGGCGACCAGCTCATCCGCGAGGTGGGCCGGCTGCTGCAGTCTGCCGTCCGCGCCGAGGACACCCTCGCCCGCCTCGGCGGCGACGAGTTCGCGATCCTCGTCGAGCGCTCCCCGGGCGGGCAGGAGGCCACCCGGATCGCCGAGCGGATCCTCGCCGCGCTCGCCGCCCCCGTCGACCTCGGCGGGCAGCGGGTCACCGTCTCGGCGAGCATCGGCATCGCCACCGGGGACGTCGCGGCGACGGCGTCCTCCCTGCTGCGCGACGCCGACAACGCCATGTACCGGGCCAAGGGCGCCGGGGCCGGGCGCTACGTCGTCTTCAACCCGCAGATGCGCTCGGCCGCCGCGGAACGCCGCCAGCTGGAGACCGACCTGGGGGCCGCCCTGGCCGGCGGGCAGTTCCGACTGGTCTACCAGCCCGTCGTCGACCTGGGCAGCGAGCGGGTCACCGGCTTCGAGGCCCTGCTGCGCTGGGACCACCCCGTCCTCGGCGTCGTCCTGCCCGAGCGGTTCCTGCCGGTGGCCGAGGAGATCGGGCTGGTCCCCGACATCAGCCGGTGGGTTCTCGCCGAGTCGTGCGCGGCCGCGGCCGCCTGGCGGCGCGACCACCCGGGCGCGGCGGACCTGTCGATGGCGGTCAACGTCTCGCCCTCCCAGCTCGGGTCGCCGGGGCTGCTTGCCGACGTCCGGACGGCGCTGGCGTCCAGCGGACTGCCGCCGGAGGCGCTGGTCCTGGAGCTGACCGAGTCGGTGCTGGTGCGCGACCCGGTGCTGGCCGCCGAGCGGCTGCACGAGCTGCGCGGCCTCGGCGTGAAGGTCGCGCTAGACGACTTCGGCACCGGCTACTCGTCGCTGTCGCACCTGCGGCAGTTCGCGGTCGACATCCTCAAGATCGACCGGTCGTTCGTGAGCTCCATCGACAACGCCGAGACGATGCCGGCCATCCTGCGCGGGCTGATCGACCTCGGGCACACCCTCGATCTGGAGATCGTGGCCGAGGGCATCGAGCAGGAGCGGGAGCGCATCCACCTGCGGGACGGGCGGGTCGCGCTGGCGCAGGGCTACCTGTTCGCCGCGCCGCTGGAGCACACGGACGCCGAGCTGCTACTGCTCGGCGAAGCCAGCACGCCGACCGAGGAGACCGGCACGGCCGCCCCCGCCTGACGTCCGCCGCCCGGCAACACGGCCGGGGCCGACCGGGACGCCACCGGTTCCGCAGCCGCGAGGCGGAGTCGCAGGTAGCAGGTGCGGCGGCGGGGTAGGGGCCCGGCATGACGGTGATCGGCTTCCACAACTCGCACGAGCAGGTGCACCCCGCAGAGCTGCTGCGCGCGGTGCAGCATGCCGAGGAGGTCGGCTTCACCGCGGCCATGTGTTCGGACCACTTCGCCCCGTGGAACAAGGCGCAGGGGCACTCGGGCTTCGCCTGGTCCTGGCTCGGCGCCGCCCTCGCCACCACCGGGCTGCCGCTCGGCGTCGTGAACGCCCCCGGGCAGCGCTACCACCCGGCGATCATCGCCCAGGCGGCGGCCACGCTCGCGGCGATGTTCCCCGGTCGCTTCTGGATGGCGCTGGGCAGCGGCCAGGTGATGAACGAGCGCATCACCGGCACCCCCTGGCCGCCCAAGCGGGTCCGGGACGCACGGTTGCGCGAGAGCGTCGACGTCATCCGCGCCCTGCTGGCCGGCGAGGAGGTCACCCACCGCGGGCTGGTCGACGTCGAGCGGGCGCGCATCTGGTCGTTGCCGGAGCAGCAGCCCGCGCTGATCGGGCCGGTGATGAGCGTGCCCACGGCACGCCGGCACGCCGAGTGGGCCGACGGGTTCATCACCATCAACCAGCCGCACCAGACCCTCCGGGAGCTGACCGGCGCCTATCGGGACGCCGGTGGTCGTGGCCGGCTCGTCCTCCAGGTGCACCTGTGCTGGGATCCCGACCTGGACCGGGCGAAGGCCGTCGCCTACGAGCAGTGGCACACCAACACGTTCCCGCCTCCGCTGTGCTGGGACATCGACGGGCCCGAGGCCTTCGAGCAGGCCAGTCAGCACTTGCCGCAGGAGGCGGTCGAGGGGGCCGTCCTCGTCAGCTCCGACCTCGGGCAGCACGCCGCCTGGCTGGCCGAGTTCGTCGACCTGGGCTTCGACGAGATCTACCTGCACCACGTCGGCAAGGAGCAGCTGCCCTTCCTCGACGCCTTCGGTGCGCACGTCCTGCCGCAGTTGGGGGCCACCGCCCCTGCGCCGGCGATCGCCCTGGGGACACCGCCGGGGGACGGCGCCCGCCGTCCGGGGCAGCCGGTGCCGGCCGGTGCGCACCCGGTGGCCGACCCGCTGGCCGGAGCCGTCGGGCCCGGAGGCCCGAGATGAGGATCACCGACACCGCGGACCTGTGGTGGAAGAACGCCGTCGTCTACTGCCTGGACGTCGAGACCTACATGGACTGGGACGGCGACGGCTGCGGTGACCTGCCCGGCCTCGCCCAGCGCATCGACCACCTCGCCGACCTCGGGGTGACCTGCCTGTGGCTGATGCCCTTCTATCCCACCGCCGAGCGCGACGACGGCTACGACATCACCGACTTCTACGCCGTCGACCCGCGGCTGGGCACCCACGGCGACCTGGTCGAGGTCATCCGCACCGCCAAGGACCGCGGCATGCGGGTGATCGCCGACCTGGTCGTCAACCACACCTCGGTCCAGCACCCGTGGTTCCAGCGGGCCCGGCGTAGCCGCGACGACCCCTTCCACGACTTCTACGTCTGGCGGGACGACGAGCCGCCGGACACCTCCGACCAGGTCGCCTTCCCCGACCAGGAGCAGGGCGTCTGGACCTTCAACGAGCCCACCGGCGAGTGGTACCTGCACCGCTTCTACAAGGAGCAGCCCGACCTCGACGTGGCGAACCCGCGGGTCCGCGACGAGGTCGCGAAGATCATGGGCTTCTGGCTGCAGCTGGGCCTGTCCGGCTTCCGCGTCGACGCCGTCCCCTTCTTCCTCGAGGTGCAGGAGAGGGAGCACGAGCGCTTCCCGGAACCGCACCAGTACCTACGGTCGCTGCGCCAGCTGCTCGGCCGCCGCACCGGCGACGGCATCCTGCTCGGCGAGGTGAACCTGCCCCACGAGCAGCAGGTCGAGTTCTTCGGCGGCGCCGACGGCGACGAGCTGACGATGGTCTTCGACTTCGTCGGCATGCAGGCCCTCTACCTGTCCCTGGCCCGCGGGGACGCCGGCCCGCTGACCAACGCCGTCCAGCAACGGCCGGCGGTCAGCCCGGACAGCCAGTGGGCCACCTTCGTGCGCAACCACGACGAGCTGACCCTCGACAAGCTCAGCGACGAGGAGCGCCAGGAGGTGTTCGCCGCGTTCGGTCCCGACGAGCGCATGCAGGTCTACGGCCGGGGCCTGCGCCGCCGGCTGCCGCCGATGCTGGACGGCGACCCGCGCCGGGTGCGCATGGTCTACAGCCTGATGTTCGCCCTGCCGGGCACCCCGGTGCTCTTCTACGGCGAGGAGATCGGCATGGGGGAGGACCTCGGCGCCGAGGGTCGGCTGGCCGTGCGGACGCCGATGCAGTGGACGTCGGAGACCAACGGCGGCTTCTCCACCGCCGACCCCGACCGGCTGCCCGGGCCGGTGGTCGACGGCGGGTTCGCCCCGCGGTTCGTCAACGTGTCCGACCAGCGGCACGACCCGGACTCGCTGCTGTCGTTCATGAAGCTGCTCATCCGCCGCTACCGCGAGTCCCCGGAGCTGGGCTGGGGGCGGTTCACGCTGCTCGAGCAGCCGCACCCCGCGGTGCTGGCCCACCTGTGCAGCTGGGACGACGGCGCGCTCGTCGCCGTCCACAACCTGGGCGCCGAGCCACGCACGGTGCCGCTGACCGTGGAGGGGTGCGGCGCCGGGCACCGGCTGGTGGACCTGCTGCAGGACGGTGAGCAGGCGGTCGGCGAGGACGGGGCGGTCGAGCTGATCCTCGACGGCTACGGGTACCGCTGGCTGCGCGTCGTCGGGCCGGACAGCCGCCGGTTGGTCTGACGCAGCAGCGGCCCGGCGTCCCGGGGGACGACGTCGTCCGGCGCGGTGCCCAGGCCCGCCAGCGCGGCGAGGAAGCCGGCCGGCGCGGACAGGTCACGCAGCCACACCGGTTCCGGACCGTCCCGGTACAGCACCCGGGGCGGGGTGGACGGCGGGGTGACGACGAGCCCGTCTGGGGGGAGGCCGAGCCCTTGGCCGGTGGCCTTGAGCACCGCCTCCGTCGCGGTGGAGATCGGCCGCCGGCCGGCCAGCGTGGCGGCGCCCGCGTCGGCCGACCGCGACAGGCCCTCCAGGAACTGCTGGCCGGCCCGCACCGGGTCCAGCACGTCCTTGCCGAAGAGGTCCTCGAGCCAGTTGGTCTGGTAGACGGTGTCGAGGTAGCGCTCGCCCAGGTCGGGGGCGATGGCCACGGCGTGAGGTCCCGGCCGCCGTTGCGGGCCAGCCAGCTGGTCGCCCTGCTGACCACGGTGCCGGTGGAGCCGCCGAAGAGGAACCCGCGGCGGGCCAGCCGGTGGCAGGCACGGAGGGTGTCGGCCTCCTCGACCAGTTCCACCTCGTCGATGTAGGACTCGTCGAGAAGTGGCGGGCGGACCCGCTGCCCAGCCCCGGGATCATCCGCCGCGCCGGCGGTCCGCCGAAGGTCACCGAGCCGACGGAGTCCACCGCGACGACGCGCACCCGGCGGTGCCACTGGCGGAAGAAGCGAGCGCAGCCCATCAGGGTCCCGGTGGTGCCGGCGCCGACGAACAGCACGTCGAGGTCGGGGAAGTCCCGGGGGATCGCCGGGGCGGTCCGCCGCATGTGGGCCCGCCAGTTGCCCGGGTTCTGGTACTGGTTCAGCCACACGAAGCGGTCGTCGGAGGCGCACATCTCCTTCACGTAGTCGATCCGGGCACCCAGGAAGCCGCCCACCGGATCAGGCTCGGTGATGATGTGCACCTGACTGCCCAGGGCCTCCATCAGCCGCCTGGTGGAGAGGTTGCAGCGCGGGTCGGTGACGCACAGGAAGCGGTAGCCCCGGCTGGCCGCGATCATGGCGAGGGCGACGCCGAGGTTGCCCGACGAGGACTCGATCAGCACGGAGTCCGGCCCCAGGACGCCGTCCCGCTCCGCGCACTCCACCATCTCCGCGGCGGCCTTGAGCTTGATCGAGCCGGCGAAGTTGAAGCCCTCGCACTTGAGGTACAGCGGGCTCTCGACGATCGACCGCAGGTCCACGTACAGGTCGTCCTCGTTGAAGGCCTGCGGGACGGAGATGACGGTCACGACGGTCTCCTCGGTCGTGGCAGCACGCGGGGCCCTGCGCGCTCGGTCGGCCGGCAGCGTCGGCGAGCACCGCCGGGCGACGTCGAGCCGGTGTGGTGCGTGGAGTCTGTGTTACCTGCAGGTTTCCTCTCCATCAGACCTTCGGGCTAGTCCGGACGACCCCAGGACCAGGGACCCTTCCGCGCCGGGTCGACGTGTCGTCACCCGGACCGGTCACCCTGCCGCCGTCGGCTCCGCGGCCTAGCGTGGACGCCGATGTCCGAGGCACCCCGCACCCCGTCGTCCCCCGTGACCACCACCGAGCTGCCCGCGGCCGCGCCTGCCGGTGCGACAGCCGTCGGTGCCGTGCCGCCCGGGGCCCCGCCTCAGCCGGCCGGTGCGATGCCGTCCGGTCCCGTGCCGTCCGGGGTGGTCCCGCCCGCCCCGACGGCGACCGGCCCGATCCCGGTCGGCACGCCGCCCGCGCCGCCGCCGCAGCAGGC
>JALYNA010000395.1 GCA_030773455.1 Actinomycetota bacterium | reverse complement strand
GCACCAGCGACTCCAGTGCGGTCTGCAGCTTCTCCAGGCCGACCGCGTCCAGGTCAAACCGGCCCGTGCCGGACCCGTCAGCGTGCTTGGCGATCACCAGCCGCCGCCCGTCGGTCGGATCCGGCTCGGGGCCGTCCTGATCGAGGCGGTCCAGGTGGTGGTGCACCGCCTTGGCAGTGTCCGCACACGGCCGGGAGGTGGCCCCGTCGGTGAGCACGGCGTCCAGGCTCGGAAGGTCCACGCCCTGCTCCGCAGCCGCGGCGAGGTGCTTCGGTTCAGCCACCTGCCCGACCAGCCCGGCCTGCTCAGCGGTCACCTGCCCGGCGGCGAACGCCGCCGCCAGCGCCGGCAGGTGCTCCAGCCCACGACCGGCCCGCACCACCCGGGCAGCCTCCGCCGTCGACAGGTGCCCGTGTCCGCGCAGCCACGAGCCCATCGTCTTCAGCCCGTCGACCTCCGCGGCACCGGAGACCTCGCACTCGCGCACCGTGCGCGCCACCTCCGCGGCGATCCGGTTCTGCGCCACCAGCAGCGGGCGTAGCCGGTCCAGCAGCGCCGGGCCGAACAGGGGGGTGAGGTCGTCGGCGGCGAGGGTGTCCAGCGCGGCCAGCAGCTCGTCCACCACGCCTCCCAGCCGTTCGATCAATTGTTCGAAGTATATCCCGTCGGCGGCTGCGCAACAAGTTGAATCCCCAGGTCAGCCGGCTGTCCACAGATGCCGGAGGGGCCTTTGACACTGCCCGGGAGTGAGTCAGGCACTGGCCGGCTCGCTCCGGGGGCGGTTCTCGTGCTCCTGGAGCGCTGCAGCGTCCCGGGATGACGAGAACCGCCCCGGGAGTGGGGACCGGGCCGGAGAACCGGGCAACCGGAACGGCACATGAGAACCGGCCCTGGCGACAGGCCACCGCCGGCCACTGAACCGGCCCGCGTCGCTGGCCGCACGACTACCGGCGACGCAGCGCCCAGCCCAGCGAACGCACCGACTGGGCCAGCCGCGCCTGGGCCGTCCACGCCGACCGCCCCTCGGGCCGCCGGTCCCGCGACACCGGCACGCTGGCCACCGGCCGGCGGGCCACGCCCACGGCGAGCACCACGCTGGGCGAGTCCAGAGCGAGCACGGCGTCCCGCACGGCAGGGCCGAGAGCGAGGAACGCACCGGCGTCCGGCGGCAGGCCGGTCAGCCGCGCCGCCACGCGGCGGTGCAACCCGCCGGTGGAGCGGCGCAGCCACGACTCGTAGTCCCCACGCCGGCCGGCGAACACCGTCTCCACGTCCCCCCCGGACAGCCGGTCGAGCAGCAGCGGCACGGCCTCCGGCGGGTCCTGCAGGTCGGCGTCCATGCACACCCACACGTCGGCGTCCGGCTCGTCGGCCAGCCCCCGCCGCAGCGCGGCGTGCTGCCCCCCGTTCACGGGCAGCACCGTCACCCCGACGCGCGGGCCGGCCAACGCGAGCGCAGCCTCCGCACTACCGGCCGGGCACGCGTCGACCACCAGCCGCAGCCGCCAGTCGCGCCCGGCCAGCGCAGCACCCAGCCGCGACGCCAGCGGCGCCAGCGTCACCGCGTTCCCGTACACGGGGACGACGACGGCGACCCGGCTCACGCGGAGCTCACGCGGACCTCATGCGAGCGCCGCCCAGGTGCGAGTCAGCCCCTCGGCCAGGTCGACAGAGGCCCGCCAGCCCAGCAGCGAGGCCGCGAGCGACGGGTCGCTGACCCAGCAGTCGGTGTCCCAGTCCCGGCCGGGGTGCGCGCCGGGCTCGACGGCGATCGGCCGGCCGATGACGCGCGACGCCACGGCCACCAGCTCCTCGGTCGAGGTCTGCACGCCGGTGCCGATGTTGAGCACCTGTCCCGGCGGCAGGTCGTCGGCGAGCGCGGCCCGCACGCAGGCGTCCACGACGTCGCCGACCCACACCCAGTCGCGCCGGCTCACCTGCGCGGGCAGCGGGACGGCGGCGCCGGTGCGGGCGGCCTCGAGCACGACGGGCACCAGCCGGGTCGGGTGGTCGCCGGGGCCGTACACCTGGAAGGCCCGCAGCACCGCCGACCGCACCCCGCGCTCGGCCGCGGCGGCCTGCAGGAGCAGAGAGCCGGCCGCCTTGGTGGCGCCGAAGAAGCCCCGCGGGCGCAGCGCGGCGTCCTCGGCCAGCGGCACGGGAGCGGCGGCGTACTCGGTCGAGGACCCCAGCCGCACCACCGCCCGGCAGCGCGCAGGCAGCGCGTCGACCAGCCACGGGCTGGTGTTCACCGCGACGGTGGCCGCCCGATCCTCCGGCGTCGCCTTGCGGCGGGCGGCGGCCAGGGAGAAGACGACGTCGGGGTCGGCCGCCCGCACGGCGGCCGCAGCGTCGGAGGCCGACGCCAGGTCGACGGAGGCCCGCGTCAGCGGGACGACGTCCCAACCGTCCCCGCGCAGCCGCGCGACCAGGTGCCGGCCGACGAAGCCGCCGGCACCGGTGACCAGCGCCCTCACGCCGGCTGCGCCACCGGCACCCGGGTCACCGCGGCGACGAAGGCGTCCCGGCACTCGGCTACCTCGGCCGCGGTGGCGGTCACCAGCCCGGTGAGGACGGCGCGCAGCCGGGGCACCTCGACGAACGGATCCCGCCCGGCCATGTCGGCGGTGAAGGACCGCCGCAGGAAGGTGAAGTCGGCACCCAGGTGGACCAGCTCGGCGGCGAGCAGCCAGGCCGGCACCGGCGCCCCACCCTCGGGCAGGGTCAGCCCGCCGACGCCGAACCGTCCGGGCACCACCGCGCGGACGGCGTCCACCGTGCCGTCGACCAGCGGCGTGAACAGCTGGTCCGAGCCGCGGTCGATGCGCAGGTCGTTGAGGCCGACGTACACCCGCGACAGCGGACGGCGGGCCAGCTCGGCGGCGCGCGCCACGCCGTCCTGCGTCTCGATCAGGATGCCCAGACCGCAGCGGCCGGCGACGAGGTCGAGGGCGCGGTCGACCTCCGCAGCAGTCCGCACCATCGGCAGCAGCAGCTCGTCGGCGCCCCGGTCGACCGCGTCGTCGACCTCGGCCGGCGTCCACGGGCCGAAGCCGTTGATCCGGCACAGCAGCCGGCCGTCGGTGGCGGCGCGCATGCGGCTGAGGTCGGCGGGGGTGTCGCCGTTGATCTGGGTGCCCTCGCCGAGCTGGCGGCGGAGCTTGCCGCGCCGTTCCCAGTCCACGACGATCCCGGCCCCGCCTGCGGCGACCACGTCGGCACCCCAGCCCGGGTCGACCGTGAAGAGGAAGAGGTCCACGCGAGTGAGCGTAGGCACACCTAACCTGGCGACGGCAGCCGGGGCCCTCAGGCCGGCACGGGGGCGGGCAGGGCCTGCTCGCCGGGGAACGGCAGCGCCGCCCCGAGGACGTCGATCGTCACGTCGTCCCCCGTCGCCGGCAGGTCCCAGCCCTCCAGCCGCGCGCTGAACGCCACCCCGGACGGCAGCTCGAGGCGGACCCGTGCGTCGTGGCCGAAGAAGTCGACGGCGCGCACGCGGGCGCGCGGCCCCGTTCCCGCCGCCGGCCCCAGCCGCAGCTGCTCCGGGCGCAGCAGCACCCGCGCCGGACCGTCGGGGCAGGTGCGCTCCAGGTCCAGCACGCCGAGCACCGAGTGCGCCCGGCCGGCCCGCACGTGGGCGTCGAGCACCACCGACTCCCCGACGAAGGTGGCGACGTCGAGGTCTCGCGGGCTGCGGTACAGCGTGCGCGGATCGGCCAGCTGCACCAGCCGGCCGCCGCGCAGCACGGCTACCTGGTCGGCCATCGACAGCGCCTCGGCCTGGTCGTGGGTGACCAGCACCGCGGTCGCCCCGGCCGCGGTCAGCGCGTCGGCGACCGCCTGTCGGGTCTCCTCCCGCAGCGACGCGTCCAGCGAGGAGAACGGCTCGTCGAGCAGCACGAGGGACGGCGCCGGCGCCAGCGCGCGGGCCAGCGCGACCCTCTGCTGCTGGCCGCCGGAGAGCTGGTGCGGCGAGCGCTCGGCGAGGGCGGGGTCCAGGCCGACCAGGCGCAGCAGCCCCGCGACC
>JALYNA010000394.1 GCA_030773455.1 Actinomycetota bacterium | reverse complement strand
CAGGCGCCGGCGCGACCGGTCCCGGCTGGCCGTGCTGGCCCGGCTGGCCGTGCTGGCCCGGCTGGCCGTGCTGGCCCGGCTGCTCGAAGGCCGGCTGCTCGAAGGCGGGCTGCTCGAAGGCCGGCTGCCCGGGAGGCGTGTCGTGCCCGATTGCGGCGGGTCCCGTCGTCGGCTGCGCCGGCGCCGCCTGGCCGTGGGCGGGCTGCTGAGGCCAGGTCGGCGGCGCCCAGTTGCCCGACGCCGGGTGGGGGGTGCCGTAGGGGTTCACGTGTACTCGTCCTCCTCGCGGGCGGTCGTCGACCACCCTGTGACGACCACTGTGCCCCGTGCTGCTGACCCCACGCTGGCGCTCGGCTGTGAGCTCGCTGGACGTGTCAGCGCGGGACGTCGGGGAGCAGCCGGCCCCGGGCGACCAGCTCCACCACCGTCCACGCGGCCGTGACCTGAGCGGCCAGCAGGCCCACGAGCACCAGCAACTGGGCGGCGCCGGCCTCCAGCGGGCTGCCGCCGCCGAGCAGTACCCCGACGAAGGCGCCGGGCAGCGTGACGAGCCCGACGGTGCGGGTCTGGTCCAGCGGGGACACCAGCGCGGTGGACGCGGCCGGCCGCAGCACCTCACGGACGGCGTCGCGCTGCAGCAGCCCGAGCGCCAGGGCGGCCTCGACCTCGCCACGCCGCACACCCAACTCCTCCCGCAGCCGGCGGCCGGCCAAGGACGTCGCCGTCATCGCCCCGCCGACGAGGATCCCGGCGATCGGGATGACTGCCTCGCCGCGCAGCGGCACGCTGCCGCTGGCCAGCACCAGGGCCACCACCGGGACCGCGCCGACCAGCACGGGGAGGGCAGCGGTGCCCACCCGGCGGGCCGTGCCCGCGTCGCGGACCGCCAGCCCGGTGGCCCGCCCGGCGGCGGTGACGGCGGCGACGCTGACCATGACCAGCACGAACAGGGCCGACAGGGGCAGCGACCGGACGACGACGAGCAGGATCGTCGACACGGCGGCCAGCTGGACCGTCGCACGCACCGCCGCGACGACGACCGGTCGGTCCAGGCCGAGGCCGGAAAGCCGGCCGGCGACGGCGGCGAGCGCGGTCAGCAGAACCAGCGCGAGCGCGAGCCGGGGGCCGAGTGTGACGGCGGAAGAACCCACGGGCGACGATCCTGCCGTCGGTCCCCCTGCCACCGGGCCGGCGGGCATAGGAAGCAATGCATACGTCTGCGCCACCAAGACATATGCATTGCCTCCTATGCTCCCGCCCGCCTGGACGGTCAGCCGACGGCGATGATCTCCTCGCACGGCTCGGTGCCGGTCACCCGGTGCACCGGCGGCACGAAGGCCATCGGCGAGGTGCAGTGCCGCAGCAACCAGCGGTGCAGGCTGTCCAGCGGCCGGTGCAGCAGCCCACCGTGTCCCGCGCTCATCGCCATCAGCGGGGTGGGGCAGGCAGCGGCCAGGACCCGGCCGCCGGTCGGGCCGGACACCGCGGTGTGCGATTGCCGCAGGTCGGGCCAGCGCTCGGCCCACCGCGGGGACTCCGCGCCCCACTGGCCGCCGTCGTCGGAGCGGGTGTGCAGCACGAGCAGCGGCCGGTCCGCCCGCAGCGCCTCCTCGGCGGCGAAGGCGGCCACCGGGTCGTCGTCCTCCCGCTCGCCGAGGCCGAGCACCGCCACGTGCGGACGCGAGCCGGTGCCGCCGGGCCTGGAGCGGGGGACGACGACCACCGGGCGGGGTGAGCGGGCGGCGACCCGCTGCGCCACCGAGGCGAGGACCAGCTCGTCGGCCGCGCCCGTCGTGGTGATGCCGAGGACGACGAGCTGAGCGTCCGCGGCGGCACGTAGCAGCGCGGCCACCGGGTCGCCGGGCACCACCTCGGTGGAGACGGCGACCGACGGCGCGGTGTGCCGCGCGACCGTGTAGGCCTGCGCGGTGGCGCCGCGCGCCCGCGGAAGCTCGGCGGCGGGAGAACCGGCCACACCCCGGCGCCCGAGGTGCGGGGTGGCGTGCACGATCCGCAGCGGTGCGTCGCGGCGGGCGGCCGCCTCGGCGGCCCACCGGACCGCCCGCAGCCCGCAGTCGCTGCCGTCGGCGCCGACCACCAGGGGCGGCGCCTGCGGGTCGTCGTCCACCGGGCCGGGCGTGGGAAGGGTCCCGGCGGGGATGGGGGTCGTCGTGGTCACGAGCACCTCCGGATGACGGTCGTCCCCCGTGGCTGCCGTCGAGGGTCCTCGCCCGGAGCGCCGCTGTGAAGACCTGCGTCGACACGGATGGTGCAAGTCGGGTACAGCTGGGTAGGGGCCGGGTCCGGGCCGCCGTCGTGCACCGTCGACGCCCGGGCTCTCTGTCCGGCCCCGCCCTGGAGGGTGCCCCCGTGTCCACCCGCGGTCCTCTTCCCCGCCTCCTGCTCGGGCTCGGTGCCGTCATCGGCGGCGCACTGGCCGTCGTCGGCGGCCTGACCCTCCGACCACCCGGCCTGGTCGCGGTGGGGCTCGCTGCGGTGGTCGCCGCGTGCCTGGCCGCGGGGGTGGCCCGCGAGTCCCGGCCGGCGCAGCCCGCCGTCGTTGAGGCGGCGTGGAGGGCGGGGGTGGCGACCGTCGCGGTGCTGCTGATCCTGTCCGGCACGGCCGTGCTCGGCGGGGCGGTGCTCACCCTGCTGGTGGCCGGGGCCGCCGCGGCGGTCTGGATCGTCCTCTGGGTGGTCCGCACCTCCCGGGGCTCCCGGCCCGCCGCCCCGGGACAGCAGTCCGCGTTCCCGCTGCCCCCGGTGTCCTCGCTGTCGACGGGCGACCTGGGCCGCGAGTGGGTCCGGACGACGACCGCGCTGGGAGGTCTGCTGGACGCCCGCACCCGTGCGGCGATCGTCGTCCGCCGCCAGCAGACCCTCGACGAGCTCGAGCGGCGCGACCCCGACGGTTTCGCCCGGTGGCTGGCCGGCCTCCCGCTGGCCGGCAGCGACCCGAGCGGCGACCTGCGGCACGGCGACGCGGCCGCCTGAGGACCCACACCTCCCGCAGGCCCGCACCGTCTTCGCCGGGTGCCGGGCCTCGGGCCGCCGACAGCGGCCCACGGGCTCCCCTTTCCGGGGATCAGGTGGACACCCATCCGCGGGACGTGCGCGCCGCCGTACTCCTCGAGGCCTTCGTACAGCGGGTCCAGTTCGATGCCGTGCTGGCGAGCCCAGGCGTCGGTCGCCCGGCGGGTGTGGTCGCAACCCTCCGAGGCGACGACCGCGTCGACGTGGTCGAGCAGGGACTCCAGCTGGGCTCGGTCGAGCGGCATCAGCGCGGCGCTCGCGGCCTGCTCGGCGGGCAGGTAGGTGTCCTTGAGCTGCTTGCGCCGGGCCTTCCCGTCCTTCGCTGCCATACCGACAGCATCGGCGGTACGGGTGTGGATTGGACCCCGGTTGACCCCCAGCGCCGTTGAGGAGGACCTCGCGCGACCTGAGGAGCTTCAGGGACGGCACCGCGATGGCGGGTGTGCTGGCCATCGGGTGTGACACATAGGCGGCGGCCAGGTCCTCCGTTGGCTGACCCGTCTGCCAGCCTCGCTCGACGAGTAGCCGTCGGGTGCGACTGATCTGCGCGGTCGGGGCTCGGCGCGCGACGCCGATGGCGGATCAGTGGTGCCAGGTGAGCAGCAGCGCGGCGGCGCCGTCCGGGGACTCCCAGCGTCCGACGGTGACCACCGCCCCGCCAGCACGCGGGTGGGGGCCTGTCGCTGGTCACGGCGCCACGGGCGCCGGCCCAGGCGGCGATCGCGTCGTCTCCGTCATGCCAGACGACACGGGTCATCTCCGGCAGCCTGCCTGTCCAGTGAGCGATCACGGGACAGCCCGACTCCACGAGCGCGGCAGCTTCCTTGCGCTTCATCCGGGTCGTGCGCCGGCTGTACGTCCTGCCGTCCGGTGCGGCGAGCTGTCCCTCGTCGACGGCGCCCCACTGTTCGTCGGAGAGGTCGTGCCGCACAGGCGGCACCGTATCCGCGGCCCGGCATCAGGCAGGCGGATCCCGTCCGCTGCGCCGTCCCTATCCTTGTGCCGGGGACCTGTCCCCGTGTCCCGCCGGCGTGGCGCAATTGGTAGCGCACCCGACTTGTAATCGGGCGGTTGGGGGTTCGAGTCCCCCCGTCGGCTCAAGCGCAGCTCAGCGCCGTCCAGGGAGGAGGCAGGAACTGAGTGGGGGGATGACGCCCCACTTAACCCCATCATTCGTATCGCCCGGGCGGCCTGGCACACCTAGTACTACAGCCGCATTGCTTCGCGTGGTTGCGGCGTGTCTGCCGGGCGGAGGCTGTGCGGCTGGTGATGGTCTCTGGATGGCCGAGGATGTCAGCGTGGCCGAAGTGGAAAGCTGAGCAGCTGGCCTGGAGGAGGTGACCTGGCGGATCGGGCCGCGGTTTGCCCGTCCGCAGCCGCGGGTGCAGGCCGGTCGGTATCTGCGGGGTCTGCTGTCGGGCTTGGAGCGCAAGAACGGGTGGACGCTGGCCGAGGAAGCCGGCGACCGCTCGCCGGATGCAACCCAGCGCTGCTCAACCACGCCGAGTGGGACGCCGATCGGGTCCGCGACGACCTGCGGGACTACGTCGTGGAGTACCTCGCCGACCAGCGCGCGGTGCTGGTGATCGATGAGACCGGGTTTCTGAAGAAGGGCACCAAGTCCGCCGGAGTGGGCCGGCAGTACTCCGGCACCGCCGGGCGGATCGAGAACTGTCAGGTCGGGGTGTTCCTGGTCTACGCGACCTCGGCCGGGCGGACGTTCATCGATCGGGAGCTGTATCTGCCCAAGGCCTGGACCGAGGACCGGGCCCGGTGCGCGGCGGCCGGCATCGGCCCACAGGTCGAGTTCCGCACCAAGCCGGAGTTGGCCACGGCGATGCTGACCCGCGCGCTGGACGCCGACGTGCCGGCCGGCTGGGTCGCCGGGGATGAGGTCTATGGCCAGCACCCCGGGCTGCGGCGGGCGCTGGAAGAGCGCGGCGTGCCCTACGTGCTCGCCGTGCCGGTCAACCAGCATGTCTCCGCCACGATCGACGGCCAGCCGGTCGCTGCCCGCGTCGATGCACTCTCCGCCGCGGTGGCCGAGGGCGAGTGGACCCGGTTGTCGGCCGGCGCCGGCGCCAAAGGCCCGCGGTTGTATGACTGGGCGCGGATCCCGATTCGGCCGCAGGACCAGCCGGGCCGGCACTGGCTGCTGGTCCGCCGTCGCCTGACCGACGGGGAACTGGCCCACTACCTGTGCTTCTGCCCACCGGATGCGGCATTGGCCGACCTGGTCGCCGTCGCCGGCCGCC
>JALYNA010000393.1 GCA_030773455.1 Actinomycetota bacterium | reverse complement strand
GCTGGCCGCCGCGGACCGGCAGTGGATCCCGGTCAAGCGTTCCTGGCGGCTCAACGAGCGGCACTACGGCGCGCTGCAGGGCAAGGACAAGGCCGCCACGCTCGCCGAGTACGGCGAGGAGCAGTTCGCCATCTGGCGCCGTTCCTACAGCACCCCGCCGCCGCCCATCGAGCCCGGCAGCGAGTACGCCCAGGACGGCGACGCCCGGTACGCGCTGCTGCCGCCGGAGGTGCGGCCGGCGACCGAGTGCCTGGCCGACGTCGTCGTCCGCATGCTGCCGTACTGGTACGACGCTATCGTGCCGGACCTGCGGGCGGGCCTGACTGTGCTCGTCGCTGCGCACGGCAACAGCCTGCGGGGGCTGGTGAAGCACCTGGACGGCATGGACGAGGACGAGGTGGTGGGGCTCAACATCCCGACCGGCGTTCCGCTGTGCTACGACCTGGACGACGACCTGCGCCCAACCAACCCCGGTGGTCGGTACCTCGACCCCGAGGCCGCGGCCGCCGCGATCGAGGCCGTGAAGAACCAGGGCAAGAAGTAGCGAACACACGTCAGTGGCTCCCTCCCGAGCCGGGAGGGCGCCACTGACGCGTACTGGTCGAGCGAAGCGTTCAAGCAGGTCGGGTACGGCCCCTGGCCACGATGTCGGCCGGGGGCCGACAGAGCCATCGATCAATCAGCAGTGGCGTGCATCTCCCGCTCGCCGGTGACCAGGTAGACCACCCGGCGGGCGACGCTGACCGCGTGGTCGGCGAAGCGCTCGTAGTAGCGGCCGAGCAAGGTGATGTCGATCGCCGCCTCCATGCCGTGCGGCCAGTCGGTGCTGAGCAGCTCGTTGAACAGCTGCCGGTGCAGCTGGTCCATCAGGTCGTCCTCGGCCTCGAGCGCGGCGGCCGCCTGGACGTCGAGCTTGGCGATGACGGTCGACGTCTGCGCCACCAGGCTCTCGGCCACGTGCCCGGCCCGGAGGAAGATCGGCCGCAGCTCCTGGGGGACGGCGTGCTCGGGGAAGCGCATCCGCGCCAGC
Source organism: Actinomycetota bacterium (assembly GCA_030773455.1). Lineage (GTDB taxonomy): Bacteria > Actinomycetota > Actinomycetes > Mycobacteriales > Geodermatophilaceae > Geodermatophilus. The sequence goes on along the minus strand of JALYNA010000393.1, from coordinate 9,672 downwards.
TTCGCGACGTGGACGGCGAGGTCGCCCATCCGCTCGAGGTCGCTGATGATCCGCATCCCCGCGGTGATGGTGCGCAGGTCCGTGGCCACCGGCGCCTGCCGGGCCAGCAGGGTGAAGCACCGCTGCTCGATGCTCTCCCGGGTGGCGTCGATGTGCTTGTCGCCCTCGATGACCAGGTTCGCCAGCTCGATGTCCGCGTCCAGCAGGGCGGTCGTCGCCTTGCTCATGGCCGAGCCGACCGAGTTCGCCATCTCGACCAGGCAGTTGTTGATGTCGTTGAGTTCCTCGTGGTAGTGCTGACGCACCGTCGTCCTCCTCGTCGCCCGGGCCGGCCCTGGCATGTCGCTCGGGGATACCCGACTGCTCGAGGCCCCGACGGTCTCCGGACTCCGAGGGTAGGACCGTCTGCCCACCCGGCTCGACGTCGACGGTGAACGGGTGGGCACCGGAACGTGAACAGTCACGTTCCGGCGTGACGGGATCACCCGGACGGGGGATCCCGTCCAGGCGGCGCGGCCTAGCATCGGCGCGTGAGCTCGTCGGCCGCCCTCCTGGTCGGCCTGGTCGTCGGCGTGGTCGGTGGCGTCCTGGTCGCCACGTTCCTGCTGCGTCCCCGCCGGCCCGACCCCGGGGGCCCGGCGCCGCACGACGGCGCGGCACCCGAGGCGGTCCTGTCCCGGCGGCTGCTCGACCTCATCGACCCCGCGGTCGTCGTGCTCGGCCCGGGGGACGTCGTCCTGCTGGCCAACCCGGCGGCGCGGTCCCTCGGCATCGTCCGCCAGACCCGGCTGCTGGTCCCCGAGCTGCTGGAGCTGGCCCGCGCGGTGCGCGACGGCGGACGGCGCCGTGCGGAGGTGACGCTGCCCGGCTCGGTGGTGGGCGGGGGCCCGCGGCAGGTCGGCGTGCTGGGGGTCCGGCTGGAGCGCGGATCGGGTCCCGCGGCGGGGCCGGTGGCCCTGGTGCTGCAGGACGTGACCGAGGCCCGACGGGTCGAGGCCGTCCGCCGCGACTTCGTCGCCAACGTCGGCCACGAGCTGAAGACCCCGGTGGGCGCGCTGTCGCTGCTGGCCGAGGCCGTCGAGGACGCCGCCGACGACCCGGCGACGGTGCGCCGCTTCGCCAGCCGCATGACCCACGAGGCCGACCGGCTGGCCCGTCTGGTCCGCGAGCTCATCGACCTGTCCCGGCTGCAGGGCGGCGAGCCGCTGCCGGAGCTGGTGCCCGTCGAGGTCGACACGGTCATCGCCGAGGCCGTCGACCGCACCAAGCTGGCCGCGACGGCCAAGCAGATCACGATCGTCTCCGGTGGCGAGCGCGGGCTCGTCGTGCGCGGCGTGGAGTCGCAGCTGTCCACCGCGGTGACCAACCTGCTGGCCAACGCCGTCGTCTACAGCCTGGAGCACACGCGGATCGCCGTCGGCGCCCGCGCGCGCGCCGGGTTCGCCGAGATCACCGTGACCGACAGCGGGATCGGCATCCCGCGGGAGGACCGCTCACGGGTGTTCGAGCGCTTCTACCGGGTCGACCAGTCCCGCGCGAGCGGCACCGGGGGCACCGGCCTGGGACTGGCCATCGTCAAGCACGTGGCCACCAACCACGGCGGCTCGGTGAGCGTGTGGAGCGAGGAGGGCCTCGGCTCGACCTTCACGCTGCGCATCCCGCTGGCCGACGCGAGCGCATCCGATTCCCCCGGACCCGCCGGCGACGCGCCGGCCGAACACCACCTCGCCGGCGGTCCCCCCGCCGGTGATGCCCCGAAGGGACGGTCATGACCCGAGTGCTGGTCGTGGAGGACGAGGAGTCCTTCTCCGACGCGCTGTCCTACATGCTGCGGAAGGAGGGGTTCGACCCGGTCGTGGCCGGCACCGGGCCGGAGGCGCTCGCGGAGTTCGACCGCGGTGGCGCCGACGTCGTCCTCCTCGACCTCATGCTGCCGGGTCTGCCCGGCACCGAGGTCTGCCGCGCGCTGCGGTCCCGCAGCGGCGTGCCGATCATCATGCTGACCGCCAAGGACGCCGAGGTCGACAAGGTCGTCGGCTTGGAGCTCGGCGCGGACGACTACGTCACGAAGCCGTACTCGGCCCGCGAGCTCGTTGCCCGCATCCGCGCGGTGCTGCGCCGCCGCGGTGACGTCGAGGCGCCGGTGGAGTCGGCTCTGCAGGCCGGTCCCGTGCGCATGGACGTCGAGCGGCACGTCGTCTCGGTGGACGGCGAGCCGGTGGCCCTGCCGCTCAAGGAGTTCGACCTGCTCGAGCTGCTGCTGCGCAACGCCGGGCGGGTGCTCACCCGGGTCCAGCTCATCGACCGGGTGTGGGGCTCGGACTACGTGGGCGACACCAAGACCCTCGACGTCCACGTCAAGCGGCTGCGGGCCAAGATCGAGCCGGACCCGGCGAACCCCAAGTACCTGGTGACCGTCCGCGGCCTCGGTTACAAGCTGGAGGCCTGAAGGACCCCGTCCTCCCCACTCTTCGCGAGCTCAGGGCGGGGCCCGGGACGGGGCCACCACACGGTCGGCCTACCGGCCGACACCGCAGCCAGGTGCCGTCCCCGGCTGGCGCGGAGCCCCACCGCCGCCTCGTCGCGGACCCCTCCGGGCCCCCGCTCCTCCCGACACGGAGGCGGGGGCGGCGTCTACCGGCCGGGCTACTGGCCCCGGCCGGTCTCCTCCTGCAGCTCGTCGATCTTGCGCGACGCGTCGGCCTTGGTGATGTCGTCGGGCACGTCCTCGCCGGCCTCGCGAGCCAGCGTGTGCAGGTAGCTCTTCTGCGCGCCGGTGGCGGGCTCGTCGCCGGTGACCCAGTCCGACGGGTCCTTCTCGGCGCTGCGGTCGTCGTTGGCAGTGGGTTCGCTCATGTGTTCGATCCTAAGCCGCGATGGGCGACGGCGCAGGGTGAACGGCGGCCGCCGGGCGGCGCGCGGCGGCCTCCCGCCGCCGGTCGGTGCGGTAGACGTGCACGCGGCCGCAGGGGCACTCGACGTGCAGCGCGATGTGGGTCGGGTGGTTGACCACCGAGCGGATGCGCCGGTCGGCGACCAGCTCGTCGGTCCTCGTCAGGGGGCAGGTGATCAGCAACATGCGAGGAGCCTGCGCCGGTGCCGTCGTCCGGACGAGTGGCAGAAGTGACCTGTATCGCACCTTTCCTGCCATCATGGGTGCATGGCAGGAACCGGGCGTCCCGTTGTGGTGAGCGCTGTCGTCGCCGATGGGCTGGTGGGCAGCTTCGGGTTGGGCGTCGCGGCAGAGGTCTTCGGCTACGACCGCCGCGCGATGGGTCTGCCCCGGTTCGACTTCGGCTTGGTCACCGAGCAGCCCGGCGTCGTCCGCACCAACAACGGCATCCCCGTGACCGTCCAGCACGGACTCGAGCGGCTGACCCACTCCGACATCGTCACGATCACCGCCTGGGAGCTGTTCGACCGCGTTCCGTCCCCGCCGCTGCTCGACGCCCTCCGCACCGCCCATGCCCGCGGCGCCATCGTCGTCAGCCAGTGCACCGGCGTGCACGTCCTCGCCGCCGCTGGGCTGCTCGACGGGCAGCGGGCCACGACCCACTGGAAGTACGCCGGCGAGCTGGCCGCCCGCCATCCGTCCGTCGAGGTGGATCCGACGGTGCTCTACGTGGACAACGGCCGCATCATCACCGGGGCCGGCACCGCCGCGGGGATCGATGCCCTGCTGCACCTGGTCCGCCGCGAGTGGGGCGCGGCCGCGGCGAACGCGCTGGCCCGGGAGATGGTCGTCCCGCCGCACCGCGACGGCGGCCAGGCGCAGTTCATCGACGCCCCCGTCGCCGCCTGCGAGGACGACCGGCTCGGTGCCGTCCTGGAGTGGGCAGCGGCGCACCTGGCCGACGAGGTCAGCGTCGACGTCCTCGCGCGGCGGGCGCTGATGAGCCCGCACACCTTCGCGCGGCGGTTCAAGGTCACCACGGGGACGACGCCGCACGCCTGGCTGCTCGCTCAGCGGCTGGCCGCGGCCGAGGCGCTGCTGGAGGGGAGTGACGCGCCGGTGGAGGAAGTGGCCCGGCTGGTCGGCTTCGGCACCGCGGCCGGGTTCCGCGAACACTTCACCCGCCGCCGCGGGGTGTCCCCGCGGGCCTACCGGCAGACCTTCCGCGCCGCGTTCACCACGGGGGACGGCGACCGCGCCGCCTGAGACAGGGCGGCCCCCCTGCAGGGTCCCGCCGGCCCCGTCCCGGGCACCGCCCCGAGCTTGCGAGGGGTGGGAGGACGGGGTCCTTCTACGAGTGGCGAGGGGCAGGGCGGTCCTTCTTCAGGCGGCGCCGGGGATGGGCCGGGCGACGCCGACGAGCGAGTCCAGCCGCCCGGCGTTGGCCGGGGCCAGCGGGCTGCGCACCACGCGGGTCAGCGCCAGCCCGGCCCGGGCGAGCAGCAGCGCGTGGGTGCGCGGGGTGAAGTGCCAGATGTGCTCGGTGGGCTTGAGCGTCCACCAGCGGGTGCCCAGTAGCCGGGCCGGCAGCGAGGAGACGTAGGGCGTCGAGAAGAGGACGACGCCGTCGTGGGCGACCTGCGCGCGGACCGCCCGCCAGAAGGAGAGCGGGTCGGGCACGTGCTCGGCGGTGTCCCACGCGCAGACGACGTCGAAGCCGGGGGTGAGCGGCGCGTCCTCGAGTTGGCCGCAGAACACGTCAAGGCCGAGCCTGTCCTGCGCGTGCTTTGCGCCGGTGCGGGACAGCTCGACGCCGGACGTCGTCCAGCCGGCCTCCCGCGCCGCGGCGAGGAACAGGCCGTACCCGGCGCCGATCTCCAGCAGCCGCCCGCCCGCCGGCGCGCCGCCACGCTCGCGGTCGACCAGGGCGAGCCGGCCCGCCGTCCAGGTGTGCTGCAGGAGCATCGCCGGGGACAGCCGCCCCCCGGTGCGGGGCGCCTCCGCGGCGGCGGTGGAGACCCCGGAGCCGTAGACACCGCCCTCGAAGTAGGCCGCGTCGTCGTAGAGCCGCTGCAGCGCCTCCGGGCGCAGTCGCGGGCTGATGAAGACGAGCTCGCACTGCGGGCAGCGGACCACCCCGAACGGGGCGAGGTCGTGCACCAGCGTGCCGGGTACCCGGCACAGGCAGCAGACGACGTCCTCGGTGTCCTCGGCCGTCCAGCGCGCGAGCTCGGTCATGTGGTCAGCCTAGGGAGCGGCCCGCCCGTTCCGCGGCAGCCGTGGAGACCGCGCCCGGCGTGGCCGGCCCAGCGGGCGGCGGGGCGCTCTCGGCGGCGGCCGGGTAGCGCGTCGCGACCAGGGTGGCCAGCCGCCGGCGCACGACGGGGGAGACCAGCCCCCGCTCGCGGCCGGTGTCCAGCAGCTCCCCGGGGACGACGACGTAGCGGTCCGGCGCGGCCTCGGCCTGGGCGAGGAAGGCGCGGCGCACCGCCTCGGCGTCCGCGCCGGCGGGGGCCGCGGTGACGGGGGAGTCCACGACGATGGTCAGGTCGGGCAGCAGCCCGCGGGTCGCCCACAGCGACGTCCGGAAGATGCGGTCGGCGTCGAGGCCCTGGCCGCCGCCGTGGAAGGCGATCGAGGTGTCCACGTAGTGGGTGTTGACCACCACCCGGTTGCGCTCCAGGGCCGGGCGGATCACCGTCGCGACGTGCTGGGCGCGGTCGGCGGCGGCCAGCAGCGCGGCGGTGAGCGCGCCGATCGCGCGGCCGGTGTCGTCGATGGCCGGCTCAGGCCGCGGGAAGCCGGTGCCCGAGCCGGGCGGGGCCGGGAAGAGCAGGCCGCGCACCTGCCGGCCCAGCTGGGTGTCGCTGGGCTCGGAGGTCACCTCGACCGGGCAGCCGCAGTCGCGCAGCACCTGCGCCAGGTCCTCGGTGTAGCGGCGGGTGAGCTCGCGGTCGGCACCCTCGACCACGACGAACAGCCCGACGCCGCTAGAAGCGGCCGAGAACAGGTCCGAGCGGCCCCACAGCAGCCGCAGCACGTCGCGGACGCGGGTGTGCGAGCGGGCCGGCGCCACCTGGCGGGTGGCGTAGGCGCTCACCGCGAGGGCGAGGACGCCGCCGATCATCAACGTCAGGCCGGGACCGGTCAGGGTGAGAACCAGGTCACCCAGGCGGACGTCGTGGGTGCCGAGCAGACCGGCCAGGCCCGGCCCGACCGCCACCGCCAGGAGCAGGACGATGCGCACCGAGGAGATGACGAAGGCGAACACCCGGCCGCGCAGCCGGTCCTCCACCTCGTAGCCGATCAGCGTGTAGCCGATGATCCAGCTGACCCCGGCGAACAGGCCCACGCAGAACGCCGCGGCCGTGGCCAGCACGAAGTCCCGCAGCAGCGACATCACCAGCAGCGCGACGCCGGCCAGCCCGATGGCGTGCGTGAAGACGCTGCGCCGCGGCACCGTGGGCAGGATCCGCGGCCCGGCGAGCATGCCGATGGCCAGGCCGGTGAAGACCACGCCGAAGACGACCGAGTAGCCGGCGGCACCGGCGCGCAGCGTGGCCACGTAGAGCTGGGCGACGCCGACGGTGAGCCCGCCGGCGCCGAACGCGCCGATGACGCCGACGTAGAGGGCGCGCATGAACGGCTGCCCGCGCAGGAAGGCCACACCCTCCACGACCAGCGCGAACACGTTTCGCTGCCCGCCGTCCCGGTCGACCGGCGTGCCGGGGATGAGCCGGCGGGAGAACAGCACGGTTAGGGCGCTGAGGCCGAAGCTGCCGGCGTTGAAGACCAGGGCGACGACGATCGCCGTCCGCGCCTCGCTGCCATCGTCCTCGCCGATCAGCCGGCCGACCGTCGACAGCAGCGCGAACAGCAGCGCGGCCACGGGGACGGCGCCGTACACCGAGAACAGCGAGACCTGGTTGGCGACGGCGAGCCGCTCGCGGGGGACGATCGACACCCACATCGCCTGCTTGGCCGGGTTGGTGAACAGCCCGACCGCCTCGACGAGGAACTGGGCGACGTAGAGCCAGGTCAGCTCGTAGGTGACCGCGATGGACAGGTACAGCGTCAGCGCCAGCAGCTCGCCGACGACGACCGTCGTCCGCCGGTCCAGCCGGTCGGCCAGCGCCCCGGCCAGCGGCCCGAGCACGAGGTCGGGCAGCAACCGGGTGAGGATGACGCCGGAGATCGCCGCGCCCTGCACCGCCAGGGACTCCTCGCGGGTGAGCTGCTGGGCCATGGCCGTGGTGGCCAGCAAGCCCAGCCAGTCGCCGAGGCTGGAGACGGTGATCGCCGCCCACAGCCGGCGGAACACCGGGATGTGGACCAGCGCGAGGAAGGCGTTGTCGGGTCGGTCGCCGGCGCGCTCGCCGGTGGCCGGGACGCCCGTTCCCGCGTGGTCCTCGATCACAGTCGCCGCCGTCCGCTCGTCCACCCGTCGGGAGGAGGGTAGTGGCGCGGGGCAGCCGCTCGGTGCTGTCGGAAGTCCCGCGGGTCAGGGGCGACGGCGGTGCAGTGTCACGGGAACGGGCGGCGGGCTCGCCGGGTGCGGGGCGACCATCCCGCGGTCCAGCCGGGCCTCGGTCAGCCGCCGCAGCTCCTCGTAGGCCGCCGTCCCCAGGAGGGCGGTGAGCTCCCCGGCGTAGGTGACCACGAGCGGCTCGGCCGAGACGTGCGCCGCCGGCGAGCCGGTGCACCACCAGTGCAGGTCGTGGCCGCCGGGGCCCCACCCGCGGCGGTCGAACTCGCCGATGCTGGACACCAGCACCGTGGTGCCGTCGGGGCGCCGGACCTCCTCCTGCTCCCGGCGCACCGGCAGCTGCCAGCACACGTCCGGCTTGGTCAGCAGCGGGTGCAGGCCCTTCCGCAGCGCCATGCGGTGCAGCGCGCAGCCGGTGCCGCCGGGGAAGCCGGACCGGTTGAGGAAGACGCACGCGCCGTCGACCCGCCGGGTGCGCAGGCTGCGGACGCCGCCGTCGTCGTCGTCGGCGTCCTCCTCGGTCCAGGCGCCGCGGCCGACCGGGGCCAGCTGCCAGTCCTCGTCGGCGAGGTCGGCGACCGCGGCGGTCACGCGGGCCAGGTCGTCCTCGTCGGTGAAGAAGGCGCCGTGGCTGCAGCAGCCGTCGTCCGGCCGGCCCTCGACGACGCCGGCGCAGCCGCGGCCGAAGACGCAGGTCCAGGCCGACGACAGCCACGTGAGGTCGGCCCGGACGACGTGCCGCGGGTCGGCCGGGTCGGGGAACTCCACCCACTCCCGGGCGAAGTCCAGCGGCACCTCGGGCGGGACGCGTGCACCGGCCCAGCCTAGGAGCCGCGCACGGCCCGGTGCTGCCGCCGTCCGCCCATCCAGGGCCCGGGTCGCTGACCGGATCAACCTGTCGCGGCGCCGACCAGCAGACTGAGCGCATGAGGCTCGGGGTGCTGGACGTCGGCTCGAACACCGTCCACCTGCTCGTGGTCGACGCCCATCGCGGCGGACATCCGACGCCGCAGCACGACGACCGCTGGCTGCTGCGCCTGGCCGAGCACGTCGGCGACGACGACGTCCTGTCCAAGGACGGTGAGAAGGCGCTGATCAAGGCGGTGCGCAAGGCGTGCGACCAGGCCGAGGAGAAGGGCTGCGAGCAGGTGCTGGCCCTGGTCACCTCCGCCATCCGCGAGGCCCGCAACGGCATGGAGGTGCTGGAGCGGGTCCGGGAGCGGACCGGCGTGGAGCTGCGGGTGACCAGCGGCGAGGAGGAGGCGCGGCTGACCTTCCTCGCCGTGCGCCGCTGGTTCGGGTGGAGCGCCGGGCGGCTGCTCGTGCTCGACATCGGCGGCGGGTCGCTGGAGCTGGCCAGCGGTCTCGACGAGGACCCCGACGTCGCGCTGTCCCTGCCGCTGGGCGCCGGCCGGATGACCCGGCGCTTCCTGTCCGAGGCACGCACCGGCGAGCGCCCGGACCTGGGTGCCCTCGCCGAGCTCGACGAGTACGCCGCCGACCTGCTGCAGCCTGCGGCCAAGAAGCTGCTGGCCGGCGGTCCGCCGGACCTGGTGGCGGCGACGTCGAAGACGTTCCGGACGCTGGCCCGGCTGACCGGTGCGGCGCCGTACTCCGCGGGGCTGCGCGCGCCGCGCGAGCTGACGCGCGACGGGCTGGGGCAACTGCTCGGCTTCGTCGCACGCATCGAGTCCTCGGCGCTGGCCGAGCTGCAGGGCGTGTCGCCCGACCGCGCGCACCAGATCCCCGGCGGCGCGGTCGTGGCGCGGGCCGCCATGCGGGCGCTGGACGTACCGTCCGTGCGGATCTGCCCGTGGGCGCTGCGGGAGGGCGTCATCCTCCGGCGACTGGACTCGTTGGAGGACGAGAGATGAGCACTCCGCCCGGCAGCCGCGGCGAGGGGCGCCGCGATCCGGACACCGGCGGCCGCCCGCTGGCCGACATCCTCCGTGAGGCCGGGGTCGAGTCCCCGACCCGTGGCCGGCGCCGGCGCGGGGACGAGCTCGAGGACACCGGCGTCCGCCAGCGCGGCACGGGGGACACCGGGCGGGTGGCCGACCGGGCGGAGTTCGGGCGGCGGGCCAGTGACCGGGCGGGGGACGCAGCCCCGGCCACCCCGGCCCCGACCGGCGGGCCGGACGCCGGCCGTTCGAGCCCTCGACCGCGGCCATCCCCGGCCTGCGGCCCTCCCGCAAGCCCGGCGTCCCGGGTGCAGCCGCCCCGGCGGGGACGCCGCGGAACGGGTCCGAACGGCAGGGGCGCTCCGGTGCGACGACGCCCCGCGACCGAGGGC
>JALYNA010000392.1 GCA_030773455.1 Actinomycetota bacterium | reverse complement strand
TTCGTATGCCACCGAGTCGCTGCGCCTGGGTGCTGCGCTGCAGGACGTCCAAGACGCGCTCGGCCACGCCGACCCGCGCACGACGCGGCGCTACGACCGCAGCCGCCACAACCTCGACCGCTCCCCCAACTATTTGCTTGCCACCGCGCTGACTAGCGAGGACGTCCATGCCCAACGATGAGGGAGATGGGTGGAAAAAGTTTGTCGGTTTGGGTCTATCCCGTCCCTAGAGGGTGACGGGTAGATGAAACAAGCAAGGAGGCACCCATGAGCGACGAGCAGGCCGACGAGCCGAAGGAGCCGACTCCGGCGAGGGACTGGACGACCCGGCGCCCTCGCCGAAGTTCCTTGGGCGCGAGCTATCTGGCCTCCCCAGCGGTCGCCAACGCTGTACGGCAGCTCAACGCCGTGACGCGTAGCCCGATCCACGACGTCGTGCGCGAAGTCCAGCGTTCGGTGTTCCCCGCGATCCAGCTGCCTCAGACGCGCATGCTCGACGACCTGAGCAAAGCCGTCATGCCGACGACGAGCCTGGCCGCGGTCACCCCGGCCGTCAGCATCGTCGAAGCGTGGCAGCCCAGGATGGCTGAGATCGTCGGTTCCAGCCAGCTGCGCATCGCTCAACAGTTCACCAGTGCGGTAGAGCCCTTGCTGAACACTATCAACTAACCGCCTGGTCCACGGTCAACTTCGTCCAGCGCATCAGCGGGACACTGCTGTCCTTCCAGCGGATGATGCAGCCCCTATTCGAGGACCTGGTGCGCCAGTGGAGCCAGGTAGCCCGCTTCGGGACCGGGCTTGCTCGCTCCCTCGCTCGCGCCGCGCTCTTCGCTGCCATGCGCGCGAGGCACGCCGTCCTCCACGGTCAGACCGAAGACGTCGATGCCTTCATCGCCGACTGGCTCGACCAGAAGCCAACGTCTTGGCGCCGGGAGGCCGTAGCGGCGGTGCTCCTGGACGACGGCTGGATCCCAACCGACCCCGACGACGCGGACGGCTTCGGCTTGATCGACGACCTCAGAAACCGGACGGAAGCCGAGGCGCGCAACCACAAGTGGATCGCTGACACCCAGTTGCGCGGCTCTCGGGTGGTGATGCTCGACGGACCGCTCCCCCTCGCTGAGGGCGAAGTCGTCACCTTGGGCGACGTGCTGCCCGATCCGAAGACCCGCCACGGGCTCCCCATCGACATCGGCTTCAACGACGAACGGCTCAACGTCCTGCTTGGGCGCCTCCGCCCCGACGAACAGGCCGTGGTCAGGGCCTATGGCGATGGCCGCAACGAGACCTGGGAGTCGGCCGCCGTCGCTGCTGGCCTCTCCCCTGACTTTGGCGAACGAGTACGGCGCAAGTGCAAGCGTGAGCGGGACCTGATCGCTCGCCGAGCCGCGGCCGCCGCCAACAGCCGTCCAGCCCAGACCGGGCTGACCAACTACGAGAGGAGGTGAACAACCACCATGGCCAAGAACACCGGCCGCGGCTCTCGCCGTGGCGCAGTGACGGTCGCAGCCAGACCCGCATGCCGGGCGGCACGTGGGTCAAGCGGGACACCCGCACCGGTCAGTTCCTTGACCGCAAGGCAGACAGCGCCCCCTTCAAGGGCGTTCGACGGGAGAAGTAGCAAGCCAGGGCCGGAGCTGACTGCACCAGCTCCGGCCCTGGCTTGCTCAACGTAAGCCTGACGGTGGCACCTGGGGCACCTCGGGTTCCCCGGATACCTGGGGAACCTGAGGCTACGGGTGCAGCTTGTCGATGCGCCGCTCGTAGACGCCGTAGATGCACGGACCTCCGTTGCGAGCCGCCCGGGAGATGGCCGCCAGGTTGGCCAGGTAGCGACTGAGCATGTCGGCCGCGGTGAGGTTGGCGTTCGGGATCACGAACATGCGCAGCGCTGCGTCATCGACCGCAGCGACTTCGTCGAGGCGACGGCGGATGTTGGAGTCCTTGTGAAAGGCCACCCATCCTTCGGCGCCCACATCGGCGATCCAGTCCACGTCCGGCTTGCGCTGGCCTTCCGCCTCGCCGTAGTAATCCCGCATGGTGACGACTGTGAGGCCCTGAGCCCGCAGGCCACTCGCCACGATGTCGGCACCCAGGCTGCGATCGACGAAGATCGTCTCGGCGTAGATGGCAAGGGACTGCTTCCCCGCACCTCGCTTACGCGCTGAGGGCAAGAGCGGCGCGCAGCTCGGAAACCGGCAGGCCGAAGTCCTTCGCCGTCACCTCGATCGGCTCCCCGGCACGCACCCGGCCCAAGACGTTCTCGACCTCCACGCCGGCACGATCGAAGATCGGATGCCCCGAGGCCCGGTTGGGGTCGAGCACCACATCAGCGCCCTGGTACTGACGCAGCCGAATGAGGCCGGCATAGCCCTTGTCGAAGGTGATCTCCCGCAGGAAGCTCTCGACCACCTCGTTGAAGACGTACTGGCCTGAGCGGGGCACGACGAGCTTCACGACGTCGCCTTCGCCCTCGCGCTCAGCGGTGTTCCACAGGACCTCCACGCCATCGGTTCGCAGGTCCTCGCTCGCCAACGCGTGCGGTCCCACCTCCTTGATCAGGGCATCGAGGGACGCCCGGATGCGCTGGAGGGGCACGCCAGCTTCCCGGAAGGCATTGAGGACGTAGGCCTCGGCGAAGCCGATGAATGGCATCCGTGGATAGCCGGGGCGCCCTGGCGGCCGAGCCGTCACGAGGGGCTTGCCAACGACCTCACGGCCTCGAGGATGGCGAACGTAGCCATCGACCCAGGTCTTGAGCGTCGCCCGAGGAACGCCGAGGTACGAAGAAGCTTCGGTGATCGAGTACAGCGGCACGGTGAAGCGTGCATCTTCGGTTCTAGCCACGAGCTCCTCCTCCCCTACGACCACCCAACCTGACGCCTACCAACGTGGCGCAGTCTTGCAGCTGCGAGCAACAGCAACCTGCGATAGCACCCTCCTCCCTGATCGGCAGCCCTTCCCTGCTGCTCAAGCCGACGGCGCGAGGGCACCGGCAGCTGGCCGAGACACCTGAAGTCTCTGAGGTACCCGAGACACTTCAGGTACCTCAGAGACCAGCCCGAGCTAGCGAAGCCGGCCCCGGGGAGGGAAGTCCTCGCCACCGTTGTGCTCCGCCTTGGCCGCTGCCAGCCATGCCTCGACCGCTTCGTCGAGCAGCTCGCCGAGCTGGACGCGAGGTCGGCCGTGTTCGGACAAGAACCAGACTGCGGCCCGGATCTCATCAGCCAGGTCCCGGCGCAGCTTGACGTGATCCCGAGGCGACGGTCGCTGCTGCGACCCCTTCGAGGTGCCTCGGGTGTCTGAGGTACCTCGGGTGTCGGCGACACCTGAGGTTTCCGAGGCACCTCGTGTCCCCGACAGCGACGCGGAGGCCTCCGGGTCGGTGAGGGTGTCGAGGGTGCGGTCGATCGGCCGCACGAAGCCGCCCTCGCGGCGGGGGAGAGCGTTACGCGGAGACACCGGCCACCTCCCGACTACGCAATTCGGCCAGTACCGCTCGATAGTCCTGGTCGCCCTTTCCGTCGGGATCAAACAGCGCCATGGGTTTGCGCCACGCTGGCGCTTCCCGGAACCGGTTGTCGTCGCGGATCACACTTTCGAGCACCTCACCCGGGGCGAAGTCCCGACGCAGCTCTTCGGCAGCTTCTCGACCCAACACGGACGTATGGCGGCCATAGATGCGAACATGGGTCAGCAGCACCCCAGCAATCTGCAACGCCGAGTTGAGACGGCTCTGCACTTTCTCGACGGTGGCCCGCACCTTGGGCACTTCGTCGAGTTCCATGGCACCAGCAGGGACCGGGATCAACACGTCGGTGGCCGCGGTGAGCGCCATGATGGTGAGCGGACCCAGGTCACCGGGGGCATCGAGAAAGACCCAATCCCGCGGCGTTGTCTTGGTCAATGCCTCACGCAGCAAGTACTGATGCCCCGGTTCTGCCGTCAGCCGTTCAGTCTGCGCCAAGGTGATGGACGCTGGCACCAGCTCCAAGCCCGCCACCGAGGTCTCGACGGCAATGCCGTCGAGCGAAAGCCCCTCCACCAAGGCGGCCATGAGGTCGTCATTGTCCGGCGAGTGATCCAGCCACTGGGTTGCCGACCCCTGCTTGTCCAGATCGACCAGCAGCGCCCGATAGCCCGCCAACGCGGCCGACGTAGCCAGGTTGACCGCAGTCGTCGTCTTGCCGGTTCCTCCCTTCGAGTTCACCACTGCCGTAATGCGCATCGTTCTGCCTTTCGCAAGCGGCGCCAAGAGCAAGCGCCGTGATCTTGATGGCGAGGCTACTGAGGTAACCCAGATACCTGGGGGACCCCAGACACCTGAGGGGACGAGCCACCTCCAGGTCGCGCCGGCTACCTCCACAGGGCGCGGCGTGGACCGCAACATTGTGACTTTGCGTGACGGTCAACGGAACGCGCGAGAAGGCAGTGGCAAGTCATGGCGAACGGTGGCCTACAACGGTAAGCACTGGGCATAACCCCTGGTAGCTCAGCATTCGGCGAAGCCGAATGCGTCTCTGTGCGCAACTCTTTCCGACCCCTTGACGGGCACCGGCAAGGGGGAGCAGGCTCACGGACTAGTCACTCAGCGTGTCCGGCGGGGGAAGGGGGAGCGGGAGTCGTGGCGACCGAAGCAGCAAGCTCACGGGGTCTGCCGCGTCCGTCTTCAAGTACCTGACCGACGACGAGAAGGTCCTCGGCTACTACGACGTCACCGACGGCTTCAACACCGTTTGGGGCGAATTGGCTCCCGAGCTTGGCCTCGACGGGGGCATCACCCGCGCCCAGTGGAGCGAGCTGTTTGACGGCCACTGGAACGGCGAAAAAGTCGTCTCCAGCGGCTACCGCCAGATTCGTGACCCCGCCACTAAAGAGATCATCGGCCGGGAGCTCGGCGTGCGTACGCCCATGATCGACGTCGTCTTCGCCGTCCCCAAGGGCATCAGCGAGCTCTACGCCCGCGCCGCCACCGACGCAGAAGCGAAAGCCATCGGCGATGCCGTACTGGCGGCAGCTCAAGTGGCCTGGACCGAAGGCGTTGAAGGCCATGCCCGCGTGGCACGGGTGCCGGCCGGCCGCAATCCGGTGACCGGGAAGGCCACCACCGAGCGGGTCACGGCCAAGTTGTTGTGCACGCCGGCACTGCAGTTCACGGCTCGACCCACTCAAAACACCATCGACCGCAACTCGCCTGCGGACCCACATCTACACGTGCATTGCGCCACCTTCACCGCCTGTCAGGTCGATGGCCGCTGGCTCACTGCCGACGAAGCGGGTATCAAGCGCTCGGCGGTCTATCGCGATGCGCTGTTCATAGGCGAAGTCGCCCGAAATATCGAAGAGCTCGGCTACCAACTCGACTACAGCGACCCGCAACTGTCGCGCTCCGGGCGGATCTCGTTCGAGCCCAGGCAGTCCGACCCGCAGCTACGCAAGTTCTGGTCCACCAATCACGAGCGGACGTACTCCATCATCCGCGCCTTCGAGGAAGATTGGCACCGGCCGCCGACCGATGCCGAGCTGAACCAGATCATGGGCGTGACCCGTGGGCGCAAGGCCGACAAGGAGATGGACACCCGCCCGGTCCGCCAGCGCTGGCTCGACAGCGCTCGAGGCCACGGCCTGGATGCCTCACTGATCCACCCCGGGCCCATCACCCGCGCCGACTACGACGATCGGGCCGCCGAGCTGTGGGACCGGCTCATGTCGCCTAAGGGTCTGTGTATCAAAGACGCCACCTTCAGCGGCGACACCATCCAGATCGCGGTGGCTCGCAACGCCATCGGCTTGGCTTCACCCGCGAGGAGCTCCGTCGCTACGAATCCGAGCTGCGCGAGGCCCTGGTGCTGGTGCGCCCGGCTGCTGAGGACCGCAACCGGCTCTACACCACCCAGGTCCAGCTGGATGCCGAGCAGTTCATCACCGACTGCCGGCGGGCCAAGGCCCGCCAGGGCCTGCCACCGGTGCCTGAGGCCGTCGTGCGCCGGGCTCTCGCCCGCTAGCCGTTGCGCCTCGATGCCGAACAGCGAAAGGGCGTGACGGCGGCCTGCTCACCGTCAGGCTGGGTCCACATCGAGGGCTACGCCGGCAGCGGCAAGACGACACTGCTGGCCGCCGTGCGCGACGCCCACCAGCTGGCCGGGACCGCGAATCGCTTCATTGTCGTCTCCACCGCAGGCGCCACCGCCGAGCGCACGGGCCGCAAGCTCAACGCGGACGCCTGGGGCTCGGTCGAGAGCCTGGTCGGCCGCATCGACGCCGGCAGGCTCCGAGTCAGCGGCTCGACGGTCTGGTTCGTCGATGAAGCCGCCATGATGGACACCCATCGCATGGCTGAGCTGCTGCGCGTCGTGGGACCGGGGCGCGTCGTGCTGGTCGGTGATGAGAAGCAGCTGTCGCCTATCGGGGCTGCTGGCTGGTACGCCGAGTCGGTCGCCGAGCACGGCTCGGTGCTGCTGACTAAGGTGCACCGCCACCGCGACGCGGCAGACGCCCGTGACTACGAGTTGCTGCGGGTCGGAAAGGCCGACCAAGCCGTCGAGAACCTGAACGATCGCCGGCGCATCCACATCGACGACGACCGCACTGCCCGTCTGCAGCGGGTGATGCGCGACTACGCCAACATGCGTGACCTCGGGAGCTACACCGCGGAGCAGATTCGTCAGGTCATCGAGACCTCCAACTACGACGTAGACACCATGAACCGCTTCGTCCAGCGCGACCGCATCGCTCGCGGTGAGCTGAGTGGCCGAGCCTTCAAGGTCGAAGACGTCGAACAGGGTCGCCGCTGGCTGCTCCACCAGGGCGACCAGGTGATCTTTCTGCGGTCCTATCGGTCATACGACGAGAACCCGATCCGCAACGGCACGGCCGGCACGATCCTCAGCCTGAACCCCGACACCGGCCGAGCTCAGATCGCCCTCGGCGATCGAGTTGCGGTGGTGGACCTGCAGGCCGCCGAGCGCACCCAGCCGGTGGGGTTGGCCTACGCCCAGCATGCCAACAAGCTCCAGGGCGGCGAGGTCGAGATGGTGCAGGTCATGCCGGGCGACGTGACGACGGCCAACGCCAACTCGGGCTACTCCCAGCTCACCCGTGCCCGCCATGAGGCCCACGTCTACCTCGACCGGGCCACCTTGGGCGAAGAACCGCTTCAGGCCTTGGCTTCGGCGTGGTCGGTGCCCTACGAGAAGCGTTCGGCGACCTGGCACCAGCGCCAAGCGCGCGACCAGGCCATCGCGGCTCGGTCCTTCAGCGACGCCGCCTTGCGCGAGGCGGCTGATCGACGGGCCGACTGGATCGCCCAACGCTACGGCGACCAACTGGCCCAAGCCGTTGCCGAGTCGCCCGCCTATCCCAACTTGATCGTGAAGCTCGACGAGCTGGAAGCGCAGGGCTCCGACCCGACGGCCATGCTGGCCGAAGCCATCGAGGACCGGGAGCTGCACAGCGCCGAGGATCCCGCGGCGGTCATCTCCTGGCGACTCGACCAGGTCCCCGAACGAGAAGTCGAAGCCGAGCTCCCGGCCGTCGAAGAAGCCCCTGAGCCACCCCGGCCCAGCCGCTTCACCATCCGTCGGGCCATGGATCAAGAACTCGATCGCGGCATCACCTACTAGACCGCTCCGTCACGCTACCGGGCGTATCAACGCGCCTGTCCGTGACGCTCAGTTGCCATCATTGGTCCCCCGATCGGGTGAGGACGCCCTTCCCGGTGTCGGTCCCCGGTGTGAATGTCACGCCTGTAAGCAACGCGGAGAGTCACCGAA
Organism: Actinomycetota bacterium; assembly: GCA_030773455.1. GTDB lineage: Bacteria > Actinomycetota > Actinomycetes > Mycobacteriales > Geodermatophilaceae > Geodermatophilus. Next base: position 18,198 of record JALYNA010000392.1, on the reverse strand, counting down.
ACGGTCACGGGGGTACTGATGTCGCGCTCAAGATGGATGCCGTCGAGGGAGTTCGAGCCCGAGCCGGAGCGGGCGGTGACGGGCATTGAGAGCTACCACCACCTGTACGTGTGGCGCTCGCAGAACCCGGATCGCCTGCCCCATAACTGTCTGTACATCGGCATCGCCGGTGACTTGGTCATGGCCCAGCCGAACACCAACCTGCTGGTGCTGGGCCCCTCGCAGGGCGCCGGCAAGACCTCCGGAAACGTGGTGCCGCAGGTGCTCTGTGCTCGTGGCCCGGTCATCGTCACCAGCTCCAAGGGCGACACCATCAGCCCGCTGGCCATGGCCCGAGCCCTGCTCGGCATCCTGTGGTTCTTCTCTCCTGACAACGACGCCATCCCACCGGGCATGCGCCAGCTGCGCTGGTCGCCGATCTCGTTGTGTGGGGACTGGGGCGTCTCCCAGCTGACGGCAGCGGCCATCGTCAAGTCCTCCAAGGAGCCGGCCAGGCCGCAGCGACACCACTGGGTTCTTCGACGACCAGGCCTCTTTCACCATGGCCTGCTTCTTCTTCTACGCCGCCCGCTACGGCCACGACATGGAGTGGGTCGTCTCCATGATCAACAATCCCCGCGACGGCGGAGCGGGCCAGCCCTTCGGCATGGCCGACATGTTGGAAATCCTGGCCAACGACGGCCACGAAGACGTGGCCGACGCCCCGGCTGGTCTGGCCAATGCGCCGGACCGCCAGCGGGCCAGCGTCTTTGCCACTGCCTCTCGGGCACTGCGGGCCTACTCGCTGCCCTCGGTGTTGGCCACCACCAAGGACCCCAACTTCGACATGGACGCCTTTGTCGCCGGCGACCCCGACGCGGAGCAGGAGTCGATGAACTGGGACGGCGACACCCAGCTCGAGGGTCGCTACGACACCGTGTTCATCACCGCGGCCGAACAGACCTTGATCATGGGTCCGGTCATTGCTGCCTTCATCGCCCAGTTGCGCAGCCGCCGGCGCAAGCTCTTCCGGGCCGACACCAACCCCGATCGGCCGCGTGCCGTCCAGCGGCCGCCGCTCACCTTCGTGCTCGACGAGTTGGCCACCATGGCCCCGATCTATGACCTGCCCGACCAGCTCGCCATCGGCAACGAGGGCATGGTCACCGTCGGCGTCCTACAGGACCTCAGCCAGGCCAAGCGCATCTGGGGCACCGAGCAGGGCAAGGGCCTGCTCACGCTGTTTCAGAACGTCTTGGTCTTCCGGGGCATCCGGGATTTCGAGACCTTGCAGGCCATCAGCGCCATTGCCGGCCAGGCCTGGATCGAGGTCTACGGCTCCAACCAGGGCACCTCGTCGTCGGGGTTGTTCGATCCGGTCAACCAGTCCTCCGGCATGTCGGTCAGCCAGCAGCTGGTGCCGGCCCTTCCCTTGGACTCAATCGTGCGTGGCCACCCCCAGTACCCCGACGCCGTGTTGTGGCTGCGCCCCGACGGCTCGCATCAGTGGGTCCACAACGCCCCCTACTACCGAGCCCGCCCGTGGGTGCCGATCCTCGTGCAGACCATGGAGGACATCGCCCGCCTCCCCCTCGACGACCCTCGCCACCTGCTGCGGGTGCCCCACCTCTTCGACGGCTACCTGGGCCGCACCTACGGCCTCGACGTTTGGGAGCAGCGCTACTGGCAGGCCAAGGACCAGCTCGACCGGATTCGCTGGTCGATCCTCGATCGGGTCCGCCGTGACGCCTCCTCGGCTGAGGAAGGGGACCAGCGGTGAACTACGACGAGATCGACAACGACTGGGTGCAGCACCACCGGCCCAAGGGAACCTCCGGCCCGCTTCCTGCCCCGATCCGCCAGGAGCGCAACGGCCGCTACTACCTGGGGATGAGGCTGCCGTCGAAGCCCCGGCGGCTGCTCACCGGTCTGCTCATCTACGCGCCGGCCTGGGTCTGCTGGTTCTCTGTGATGGCCGAGCAAGACGACTGGCTCGACCCCACCGAATCCACGTTCTGGCGCATCCACGGCACCTTGTTGGTGGTGGGCCTCACCGTGGCGGGATACTGGTGGTGCTTCTTCGCCGCACCCCAGCATGAGGGCCAGAACCCGTGGGCCCGTCGGGTGATGCAGACGCGGGTGGTCTCCGTCCGCCGCGACGCATCAGGCGAGCTGCGGGTGTACTACCCGACCAACTGGCAGCTGATGATCCGCGCCGCCATGGTCTCTTCGTTGATGCCTACGTGGGCTGGCTGAGCGTGGCCCTCTCCCGGACCAATCGCAGTTGGGGTGACCGGGTATCCCGCACCATCGTCATTCGTGAAGGCGAAGCTGACCCCGAACTGCCCTATGACTACGCCCGAGGTGAGTGGACATGACCCTCCTCGCCGCGGCCACTAGCCTCACGGCCACCGGGCGAGCAGGAAGGAGGCCGGCATGAGTTCCTATCGCGACGTGCCGGTCCTTGACCCTCGCTACCTGGCCAAGTTGGGCTACGACCCCACGGTCCACCTGTACTGGTACGAGGTGTGGGAGGGCCCCGAGCTCATCTCGACGGACCTCGACGTCAGGACGCTGATAGAGCTCGTGCGGATGACGTGGGGCTACGTGGACTGGGACGAAGCCGCCGACCTGGCTCGCAAGCTGCGCGACGAAGCCGCCTGGGTGGCCCTCGCCAAGCAGTTCGATCCAGCCACCCGCTATCTCGCTCGTGTGCTGGCGTGAGGCTTGGACGACAACGACCGGCTCCTTTCGGTGGGGGAAGCGGCTGAGTACCTCAACGTTGGCGAGCGCTTCATCCGCCGCGTGGTCGCTGACCGGCGCATCCCCTTCGTCAAGGTCGGCAAGTACGTCCGCCTCAAGAAGTCGGCTCTCGACGCCTTCATCGAGGCCAACACGGTGGTTCCCGACGAGCCACCACGCGACACTCGAAACCCTTAACCGGCCGGGAGGCACCGATGGCGCGGCGGAGCTTCGGATCAGTTCGGCGCCTGCCCTCAGGGCGCTACCAGGCCAGCTACATCGGCCCTGACGGCCGCCGCCGAAGCGCGCCGCAGACCTTCGTCACCAAGACCGATGCCACCCGCTGGCTGTCTCGTATCGACACCGAGCTGTCTGCCAGCACCTGGGTGGATCCGTCGGCTGCTCAGGTCACGCTGCGGGCCTATGCGACTGCCTGGCTGGCCCAACGGACGGTCAAGGGGCGTCCACTGGCGCCACGGACGCTGCAGACCTATCAACACAGCCTGGATGCTTGGGTGCTGCCCGCCTTGGGCGACCATCGGCTCTCGGCCATCACGCCGGCCGTCGTGCGGACCTGGCACGCAGAGACCCTCAGCTCCACCGGCCCGACGGCGACCCGGCAGGCCTATGCGCTGCTGCGCTCGGTGCTCAACACCGCAGTTGCCGATGAGGCCATTGTTCGCAATCCCTGTCGGATCACCGGAGCGGGCCAGCCGTCGAGTCCGGAGCGGCCGCTGCTGGACCTGGAGACGGTGCTGTCCCTGATCGATGCCATGCCCGCTTACCTGCGGACCATGACGGCCACGATCTTTTGGGTCCACCTGCGCATCGGCGAGGCCGTTGCTCTTCAGCGTCGCGACGTCGATCTGGCAGCTGGCACCTTGCGCGTCGAGCGCCAACACGTCGAGATTCGTGGTCGCGGTCCCGTCGAGACGGCTCCCAAGGTGGCCAGCCGGCGCATCATCCACCTGCCAACGCAGGCCGTGGCCCTCCTCGCTCAGCACCTGCACGACCATCCCGGGCTGCCGCAGTCGTATCTGTTCGCCCGCCGAGACGGCAGCCAGCTGCGAGCGCTCCACGTCCAGAACGCCTGGCAGACCGCTCGCAAGAAGGTCGGGCGCCCCGAGGTGCATCTGCATGATCTTCGTCACGCCGGCCTGACGCTGACCGCCCAGCTGGGCGGCACCCTGGCCGAGGTGCAGCGTCGAGCCGGCCATGCCAGCTCGCGGGCTGCGCTGATCTACCAGCACGCCGCTGCCAGCCGCGATCAGGACCTGGCCGCCTTGCTGTCCAAGCTGGGCTGAACGGGTCCCTCCTCAGGGCTCTCCTCGAGGACCGACGCCAGCTGCCGACGAGCGTCCTGCACCTCGGCGATGGCGGCAGCGACTCGGGCCCGCCAGGCGCTGATGACAGGTCCAACCAGGAGCGGCTCGGGCAGGTAGGTGGGAAGAGACCCGACGGCGGTAGCAGCCGCGTCGAAGCTCGACGCCACCGCATCCACCGCCTCGCGGATGGCCGGTCGGGCTGACAAGCGCACCGTCGAGTGCGGGAGGGCCAGGTCGGCTGCTGCATCGGTGACGTCTCGGTTCCACTGCTGGGCCCACCTGCGGCCGAACAGCTTGCGGCGAACACCGGGACGGCCAACCAGGTCCGCCATGCGGCGCATCTTGGCCAGGGCGAGCACCACCGCGGCGTCGAAGCGCACACAGGCATCGACCTCGGCGGCTCGGGCGGCGCGCCGGCGCTCTTCGGCCCACTTAGCGTCCCGTGACGCCGCCCGATCGGCGAATTCCCGCTGCTGCAGCCGCAGCTGCTGGCGGCCGTTGCGCCACACCACGTAGATCGATCCGGCGACGGCGATTACCGCGGCCAGCAGCGTCGCGAACGCGGGAATTCGCACGTCACCCATGAGGCGTTCCTACGCGGCCCGACCCACTCCGCAGCTCAGCACGGCCGAACGATGTCGCACAGATGTTGCACGGCAGGCATCCCAAAACGACTGACAAGGCCTGGACCAGTGACATTGCCTAATGGCTAGTAACTTTCAATACCGCCGCACTAGGCCACTATGCGAGCCCTCCTGGCTGGACAGATGCACTCTGACTTGCATCTATGCCGCGTCATCAGATGACGACAGTGTCACTGGAGGTCCTCTGGGGACCCCTTGGTGCCACTGCTGCTTGCACGGATGTTCTACGCGAGAGGCCATGCTACGGAGGCCTTCTGACGCCGGCACCACGTCGACGATGTTGGCCGGTGAGACAGACTGATCAGAGTGGCCATCAGGGGCGCGGACCGCAGTGCCCGCAGCGCCGTCGGTCCTCGGTGGCACTCTGCCAGGCATGGCCGGCCGTACGTGCGGATGGTGTGCCTGCATCGTGCACATGCAGTTCTAGGGACGCGCCGCGCTCTCGATCCCGCGAAAGCGAAGGGCATCACGAAGGGTCGCCTCATCGACAAGATCGACGTGATGGATGAGGACCGCTGGCGATGATGCCCTTCAGTGCAACTGGACGGCCGCGGTCAACAGCCCCCACTCGGATGTACTCGATCACATCACGGCTCATGAGCGCGTCCGGCGCGGGGGCAAGGGCTTGGCCGGTCGCAGCCGCGATGTCGCGGTCATCGACTCCGGCGTCGTTCCGGGCGACGGTCTGGGTCCGCCCGGCGAGGCCGAACAGCGACGACAGCGACGTCGTCTTCGTTGGCGTCCGGGAGCATCTTGCTCAGGATCGCGTCGCAGAGCCCGTCGAGCTCTTCATGAGCATGTTGCTCGATCGTGGACAGCAGCCTGCCCAGCCCGTCGTCGAGGGACTCCCCCCGTCGCTCGACCAGGCCGTCGGTGTAGAGCAGCAGAGTCGAGCCAGCGGGCAGAGTGGTCTGTTCGGTGCGGCGCTGTGTCGTGGCGTCGACGCCCAGCAGCAGATCGGCCTTACCAGTGCTGGGACCGAGGACGCGGGTGTGTCCTTTCGGGTCCAGCAGGACCGGCGGTGGGTGCCCGGCGTTCGACCAGCGCACTCGGACCCTGTCGGTGCTGTCGTGGCGGTTCAGAGGTGTGAGCTCGGCGAGGACAGCGGTGGCGATCGTCGCCAGCTGCAGGCCGTCGATCGCCTCGTCGACGCAGGCGAGCACCGTGCTCGGCTCCTCCGCGGTGGTGAAGCTGATACCCCGCACGAGTGCTCGCAGCTGCCCCATCGCCGCGGCGGCGCGGGTGTCGTGCCCGACCACGTCGCCGATGACGACCACGAGATCCCCGCTGCGCTGGCAGAAGGCGTCGTACCAGTCGCCTCCGACCTGCGCCTGCTGCGCCGCAGCGACGTAGCGCACCGCGATGTCGGTGAACGGCAGCACTGGTGGAGCGGTGAGCAGGCTCTGCTGGAGCTCGGTCGCGACGTGCCGTTGGCCGGCGTAGAGCCGGGCGTTGTCCAGCGCGATGCCAGCGCGCCGACCGATCTCGACCGCGAGGGCCAGATCGGCCTCCCCGAAGCCACCGCTGCCCGGAGCATTGACCAGCAGCAACGATCCCAGGACGCCGACTCGGCCGGGGATGGGAACGGCGAGCGCGCTGCGCATGCCCAGCTGCTGCACGAGTGACCGCAGCTCGGCATCGGGAACCTGTTCGACGAACCATTCGGCGTCCACCGACGGAAGCAGAACGCTCTGTCCGCCCGCTGCCCGCCGGCTGGGTTCGGTGAAGCAGTTCCGCTGCCTCTTGAGTCGCTCGGCCTCCCGCGTCACGGCCGCCAGGCGGGGGTCGCGGTGCTTCATCGTGATGTCGTAGAGCTGGTTGTGCTCCTCGCGGACCTGGATGCTCACCCAGTCCGCGAGCGCCGGAACCAGGGAATCGGCCAGCCGGGACAGTGACTCGGAGAGGTCCAGGGACTCCATGAGCGACTCCGAGACCCGCCCCAGCAGCTGGACATGACCTGCGAACCGATCACGTTCCCGCTCGGCCTCGACCAGGCGCTGGGAGAAGTCCCGCTCGTGGATGAGGGCCTGCTGCGCCTCCCGCTCGGATTCGGCGAGGCAGATGCGTTCCCAAGCAAGGTCGAGCAGACTGGCCAGCGACCGCACCCGGTCAAGTTGGTCCTGCCCGAAGAACGGGGTGTAGGGGCTGACCCACAGGGACAACCGGCCCGACCGCAGGTCGAAGTCGATGCGGTGCGGCGAGGGGGTGCCGGCAGCACTGTCCATCCTGTTCACGCCGTCCGGCGCATCGGGAAAATACACGTCACCGCAGGTGGCGAGCACGCCGTGCTCATTGTCGGTCAGGGCGGCGCCGCGGGCGCCCACCACCCGTACCAGGTGGGGCAGGAGCGCGTCAGTGATCTCGTCGTGGCTGGTGGCCGCCACCAGGCTCTGCACGGCTCGGTTGAGGTGGGCCTCGTCGGGTCGACGCCAGAACGCGAGCAGGATGCGAGGTGGTGTCAGCCCCGCCCAGAACAACCCGGTGATGACCACCCCGAGGCCCTGCACGACCAGGCTGGACCACTCGCTGGCGCTGCTCCGGGTGGAGCCCGCGGTGAGCATGGCGATGCTGAGGCCGATCGACGCATACGCCAGCAGGCGCATGCGTCGGCGGACCACGTTCGCCTGGCCCTGACCCGACGACCACAGCTTCACTGCCACCAGTAGGGACAGCGTCGTCCACACGACGAGGCCGGCTGCGATGAGCGACCAGGCCCACGCCGGGACCGGCTGGCCAGCCGCGGGAAGCGGGGGCAGGACCAGGATGGCGGCGGCGAGCAGGAGCGTGGCTCCAGCGGCCAGCCTCTCCACCAGCTTGGACAGCCCGGTGAAGGCAGCAGCGAATCGGAGCAGGCAGTACGGGAAGCAGGCCAGGGTGGTGATGCGCACCTTCCGGGCCCACTCCACCGCCTCCCCTCCCGTCTGGGGAAGGAGCAGCCCCAGGGTGGTCACTCCTGCGAGCAGCGCGAAGCTCACCGCCGCCCACTTCGCCGGGGCGTCACGCCGCCGACGCCACAGCACCAGGGCCGTCACCGCCAGGCCGACGAACAGGACCGCCCTCAACACCCGCAACAGGTCGACCCAGGGCTCCATCCCGTCCTACGCCGCCTTCCTGCGTTCCCCGCATGCCTCCCATGCGGCTCACCGGCACCCGGCGACGGCGCGAGCAGGCGGTGATCACATCGACCGTCTCGGCGGCCCGGTGATCCCCGCATCCTCCGCCGATACGGCCTGTTCCCACTGCTTGCCCTGGGATGCGGCCGATGAGGACCGACGTCAAGAATGCCATGACGCCGTTGCCGGCTGTAGCGATGCTCGGTGACACGCAGACGAGACGGTTGAGACCTGGGGCGCCCCAGTTTCCCGGGGTGACGTCCCGTCAGGTGGTGACAGTCCAGGCCACTGACCGCCTGGGCTATCACGGGCGAGGGGCGGGCGGTGCGGATGGTTTTCGAGCGCGTCGGTGACTACGACCCGATGACTGCCGCCTCCCACGCCGTCGGGGCTCAGCTGGGCATCGCCGGGAAGGCGCTGCGCCGCTGGGTCGCTCAGTCCCGGATCGACATCGGCGCCCAGACCGGTGTGACGAGCACGGAGTCAGAGGAGATCCGGGCGCTGAAGGCGGAGGCCAAGCGGCTGCGCGAGGGGAACGAGATCCTGCGCCAAGCCTCGATCTTCTTCGCGCGGGAGTTCGACCCGCACCGCCGCTGATCTGCGCGTTTCTCTCAACGCTACCGGGGCAACTCCCCCGCGCGCACCACGCAGGCGCCGCCGAGGGGCTCGACGTGGAAGCCCCGCACGGCGAGCACCTCGGCCAGCGCCCGGTTCATCGCCTGCTGCACCAGCGTGTCGGCGGCGGCCCCGTGCAGCCGGTCCAGGCTCATCCGGTCGTGCTGCCGCCAGCTGACGACGACCCCGTCCAGGGCCGTCTCCGGAGTCAGGCACACGCCGCCGAGCTCGCCGTCGGCGCCTGAGGGGTCGTGGAGGAACAGCCCCGCCTCGGCCAGCACCGCGACGATCTCCAGGACCAGGCCGGGCAGCGGGTGGTCGTCGTCGAGGTCGGCGTCCCAGCCCTCGGGCAGCCGGTCGGCCTGCTCACCGAGGAAGGACCACCACGCACGGTCCTGGGGTGACGAGCGGCGGCGCAGCAGGCCGTCGGCCCGCCGGACGCCGTACACCGGGTGGAGGCCGGTCGGGCCGTCATCGAGGTCGTCGGCGGCCCACAGGGCCTCGTCGCGGTCGCCGAAGGGACCGGCCAGGACCAGCCCGGGGCCGTCCTCCTCGTCGACGACCAGCCACCAGCCCTGGCGGACGACGCCGCCCAGGACCACCTCGTCGAACCGGGTGCCCACGATGCCCACCGGTCACCAACCTCCCCCGACAACGGGCCGTCACCGGGGAAGGGCGACAGGGTCCCGTGCGCCGTCAACGGTGCAGACGGCGGTGACGAAACGATAGGTGGCACGGGCCGGTTCTCCTGGATGCGCGACGTGCCCCGGTGCCTGCGACGCCGAATCGTTGCCAACCGTCCCAACGACCACGGTGACCCGGCGCAGCGCACGCCCACATGTCGACCGTCCCGGCGTCCGACGAGCGTGGCAGCGGCCCCGGACCGGTCGGTCACCTCGCAGAAACCGCGTGTCACCCCGCGACCGCGGTGACGAACGTGCCGCTGCTCAGTCGGCGACGACGGCGTCCTCGCGTTCGACGGGGCGGCCGACGACGCCGTGCAGGTGGCAGGCGGCGAGCTGCCCCGGCGCGCCGACCGGCTGCAGCGCCGGGTCGACGTCCGGGCAGGGCTCGAAGGCGTACGGGCAGCGGGTGCGGAAGCGGCAGCCGCTGGGCACGGCCGCGGGCGAGGGGACGTCCCCGCGCAGCACGATCCGCTGCCGGGTCCGCTCCATCGACGGGTGCGGCACGGGCACCGCCGACAGCAGCGCCTGGGTGTAGGGCATCTGCGGGTCGGTGCCTACCGCGGACGCCGGGCCGACCTCGACGATCCGCCCCAGGTACATCACCGCGATCCGGTCGGAGACGTGCCGGACGGCGGACAGGTCGTGCGAGATGAACAGCAGCGTGAGACCCAGCTGTCGCTGCAGCCGGCGCAGCAGGTTGAGCACCTGGGCCTGCACGCTGACGTCGAGGGAGGCGATCGCCTCGTCGCAGACCAGGAAATCCGGCTCCCCCGCCAGCGCCCGGGCGATGCCGACCCGCTGCCGCTGCCCGCCGGAGAACTCGTGCGGGTAGCGGTCGACCACCGCCGGATCCAGGCCGACGAGCTCCAGCAGCTCCGCGACCCGCTCGGCGCGCTCGCGCCGTCCCGACCGCAGGTCGTGCACCTCCAGCGGCTCGGACACCGTCTGCCGCACGGTCCGGCGCGGGTCCAGCGAGGCGAACGGGTCCTGGAACACCATCCCGGCACGGCGGCGCAGGGCCCGCAGCGCGCGGCGGTCCAGGGCGGTGACGTCGGTGCCGTCGAAGTGGACCGTCCCGCCGGTCGGTTCCACCAGCCGCAGCAGCGCGTTGCCCAGAGTGGACTTCCCGCAGCCGGACTCCCCCACCAGGCCGAGCGTCTCACCCCGGTAGATGTCGAGGTCCACGCCGTCGACCGCCCGCAGCACGCCCGTCGTCCGCCGCAGCGCGCTGCCGGAGCGGATCGGGAAGTGCACCTCCAGCCCGCGCGCGGAGACGAGGACGTCGGAGGCAGGGACCTGGGAGGCAGGGACGGCGGGGGCAGGGCCCGGAGCGTGGGCAGTCGGCCCCTGCGGCAGGTCGGTCATCGTGGGCTCCCCTCACGGCACCACGTCGCCGCGCGGTGGGCCAGCCCCCCACCGCCAATATCGCGATATCGGCTGGTCGGGACGGGGGCCAGCGGCGGCTGCTCGGTCGCGCAACGCGGGTCGGACCGCACCGGGCAGCGCGGCCAGAAGACGCACCCCGGTGGCAGGTCGGTCGGCGGCGGCGGCACGCCGGGGACAGTGGCGAGGTCCGGCATCGACCCGTCGCCCCGCGGCCGGGCCAGGTCGGGCAGCGCGCCGAGCAGCCCGCGCGTGTAGGGGTGCGCCGGGCGCTCCAGGACGTCGTCCACCGTGCCGTCCTCCACGCACCGCCCGCCGTACATGACCAGCACCCGGTCGGCGATCCCGGCCACCACGCCCAGGTCGTGGGTGATCCACACGACCCCGGTGCCGTGGTCGGTCTGCAGCTTCGCCACCAGGTCCAGGATCTGCGCCTGCACGGTGACGTCGAGGGCCGTGGTGGCCTCGTCGGCGATGAGCAGCGAGGGGTTGTTGCTCAGCGCGATGGCGATGACCACCCGCTGGCGCATGCCACCCGACAACTCGTGCGGGTAGCGGTCCAGGGCCCGCTGCGGGTCGGGCAGGCCCACCTCGGCCAGCAGGCCGGCCGCGCGCTCCCCGGCCTCGGCCTTGGACACCTCGCCGTGGGCACGGATCCCCTCGACCAGTTGCCGGCCGATGGTCAGGACCGGGTTCAGCGAGGTCATCGGGTCCTGGAAGACCATCCCCACGCCGGGCCCGCGAACCTCGCGCAGCCGCTCGGCCGGCATGGTGAGCAGGTCCTCGCCGTCCAGCCGGGCGGAACCGGTCACCGTCGCCACACGGGCGGGCAGCAGCCCCAGCAGGGCCAGGACCGAGACGCTCTTGCCGCTGCCGGACTCCCCGACGACGGCGACCGTCTCGCCTCGTCCGACGGTGTAGCTCAGCCCGTTGACCACGTGCGCCGTCCCCCGGGGGGTGCGCAGCCGCACCCGGAGGTCCTCCACCTCCAGCAGCGGGGCGCCGCCTCCCGGGCCGGTCATCGCCCGCTCCCGGCCATCAGCGTGCGCTGGCGCGGATCGAGGACGTCGCGCAGACCGTCGCCGAGCAGGTTGAAGCAGAGCACGGTCAGGAAGATCGCCATACCGGGGAAGAAGGCCAGCCACCAGGCGATGTCGATGAACCCGCGCCCCTCGGCCAGCATGAGCCCCCACGAGGGGTTGGGCGGCTGGGTGCCCAGCCCGAGGAAGGACAGCGCCGCCTCGGCCAGGACGGCGAAGGCCAGGCTGATCGAGGTCTGCACGATGATCGGCGGTGCCGCGTTGGGCAGCACGTGCCGGGTGAGCAGCCGGAGGTCCGAGGCCCCCACGGACCGCGAGGCCCGCACGTAGACCTCCTCCCGGACGCCCAGCACGCTGGCCCGGGTGACCCGCGCGAAGACCGGGATGTACACGATCCCGATCGCCAGGGCGGTGTTCCCCGACCCGGGACCGCGGACGGCCAGCACCGCGATCGCCAGGAGCACCGCCGGGAACGCGAAGAGGATGTCCATGAACCGCATCAGGACGTCGTCGACCCAGCGGCCGTAGAAGCCGGCCAGCAGCCCGATGAGGGCGCCCACGACCAGCGCGAAGGCGACCGCGAGGAACCCGACCCGGAGCGACACCGCGGCCCCGAGGAGGACCCGGCTGAAGATGTCGCGGCCCAGGTCGTCGGTGCCGAACGGGTGCTGCAGGCTCGGCGCCTGCAGCCGGTCCTCGACCGAGATCTCGTTGGGGCCGCTGGGTGCCAGCGTCTCGTCGAAGACGGCGACCAGGACGATCAGCAGCAGGACCGCCCCGGCGACGGCCGCCGTCGGGTTGCGGGCCAGGAGGCCCAGGGTCTCCCGCCAGCGGGGACGCGGCGGGCGCTGCGTCGAGGGGACGCCGGCGTCGGTGGCGGTCGGGGAGGGTGCCGGCTGGGGCAGGGGCGCGCCGGTCACCGTCGGATCCGCGGGTCGATGGCGGTGTAGAGCAGGTCCACGACCAGGTTGATCAGCAGGAACACCACGGCGAACAACAGGATCGCCCCTTGCAGCACCGGATAGTCGCGGGACTGCACCGACTGCAAGGCGAGCTGGCCCAGCCCCGGCCAGGCGAAGACGATCTCCACCACCACCACCCCCGACAGCAGGTAGGCCAACTGCACGCCGGTCACCGTCACCAGGGGCAGCAGCGCGTTGCGGAGCACGTGCCAGGTGAAGACCTGCCGCGTCGGCAGTCCCTTCGCCTGCGCCGTCCGGACGTGGTCGGCGCCGAGGGCCTCGAGCACGCTGGACCGCACGAACCGGGTGATGACCGAGCCGGACACCACACCGGTGACCACCGCCGGCATCAGCAGCCGCTGGGCCCAGCCGCCCGGGTCCTCGGTCAGCGGCACGTAACCACCCGAGGGCAGCCAGCCCAGCGTCCCGGCGAAGACCAGGATCAGCACGATCGCCATCCAGAACTCCGGCACGGAGATGCCGATCTGGCTCAGCACGGTGGCGACCCGGTCGACGACCGACCGGGGCCGCAGCGCCGAGAGGGTCCCCAACGGGACGGCGATCAGCAACGCCACCAGGATCGAGGCGAACGCCAGGGTCAGCGTCGCCGGGAGCCGCTCGGCGATCAGCGAGGTGACCGTCTCCCCCGTGCGGAAGCTCACCCCGAGGTCACCGGACAGCGCCCGGCCGAACCATCCGAAGAACTGCTCCACCAGCGGCTGGTCCAGCCCGGCGCGCGCCTGCAGGGCCTCGTAGGTCTCCTGGTCGAAGCGCGTGCCCAGGGCGAGCCGGATCGGATCGCCGGGGACCAGGTGGACCAGGGCGAACACGATGACGCTGACCCCCGCGAGCACCACCACCGACTGGCCGGTGCGGCGGAGGAGGTAGCCGGTCAGGGCAGCTCCACGCTCTCGAAGTTGATCGCCCTGTCGGCCCGGATCTGGTAGCCGGACAGGCCCGGCGCCCACCCCTGCACCACGTCGGGGTTGTAGAGGTACAGGTAGGAGACGTCGTCGACGATGATCCGCGCGGCCTGGTTGTAGATCTGCTTGCGGGCGTCCTGGTCGGTCTCGGTGGCCCCCTGCTGGAGCAGCTGGTCGACCTGCGGGTTGCTGTAGCCCTGGTAGTTGTTCGCCGCGTCGGTCTGGTGCTGCTCCTGGTAGTAGGCCGCCGGGTCGAGGTTGCCGAGCCAGCCGAGCAGGAAGGCGTCGAAGTCGCCCTGACCCTGCCGGTCCAGCCAGGTGGCGAAGTCCAGCGTCTCGATCTCGACGTTGATCCCGATGGGCTCGAGCTGGCCGGCGATCACCTGCGCCGCGGTGACCGTCTCCGGGAACTCGTCGGTGACCATCAGCCCCATCGTCAGCGGCGTCGTCACCCCCGCCTGCTGCAGCAGCCGCCGGGCCTGGTCGACGTCGGGCGTGAACGGGGCGTAGTCGGTGTGGAAGAAGTTGGCCTCGGGGATCGCCGTCTGGTTGGGCTGGGCCGCTCCGAACCTCGCCGCCTCGGCGACCGCCGCCCGGTCGACGGCGAAGGAGATCGCGCTCCGGACGTCCCGGTTGTCGAATGGCGGGCGGTCGTAGTTCATGGACATGTACCAGTAGTCGACGCTGGGCGTCGTCTGCAGCTCGATGGTGTCGTCGCCCTGCAGGGACTCGATCTGCTGCGGCGGGATGTTGTCGGTCCACTGCACCTCGCCGTTCTGCAGCGCGGTGAGCGCCGCGGCCGGCTCGGTGATGTAGCGGAACTCCACCCCGCCGATGGTCGGCGCACCGCCCCAGTAGTCCTCGTAGGCGGTCAGCACGGTGCTGCTGGCGTTGGAGCTCTCCAGCCGGAACGGCCCGGTGCCCACCGCCGCCGTCGTGAGGTCGACCTGGTCGGCGGCGCCCTCGGGCAGGATCGCCATCCCCTTGAAGGCGCCGATGCGCTCCAGCAGGTTCGGCGTCGGCTGGCTCAACCGGAGGACGACGGTCCGGGGGTCCGGGGCCTCGACCGCGGTGACGGTCTCGAACCGGTAGGCGTTCTGCAGCTGCTCGTCGATGATCCGCCGGTAGGAGTACACGACGTCGGCGGAGTCGAACGCGCTGCCGTCGTGGAAGGTCACCCCGTCGCGCAGCGTGAACGTCCAGGTCAGCTAGTCCTGGCTGGTCTCCCAGCTCTCGGCCAGGCTGGGCCCCATCGTCAGGTCCTCGGCGTTGGGGACCACGAGGGTGTCGTAGACGTTCTCGAGCACCTGGAAGCTCGGGTAGGCCGTCGTCGCGTGCGGGTCGAACTGGTCGGGCTGAGCCGCGACCGCGGCGACCAGCGTGTTGGCCCCGCCCCCGCCTCCTCCGCCGCCGCCGGTGTTGACGCTCTCTCCGCCACCGCCGCAGGCGCTGAGCACCAGGGCACCGGCGGCGAGCAGGGGCAGGAGTCGGTTGCTGCGCACGGGGACCTCCGGCGGCTCGACTGTCGCGGTCTGCGTCCGACCCTGGCCCTGACCGGCCGGCCTCGCAGGTCGGAACAGTGATCGTTGCCTACCCGTGACCGAAACGGAACAGCATCGCCCGCTCGACGTGATCTCGCGGGCTCACCCCTCGCCGAGGGTCGCCCGGCGGAGGGCGTCGAGGTCGCACTTGGGCTCGCGGTCCATGGTGAGCAGCCCGTTGACCTCCTGGTAGGTGTCGGTCAGCTGCGTCCAGCACGCGCCGGTCAGCGCGTCGCTGCGGTGCACGGCGGCCCACTGCGCGCGGTAGCGGGCCAGCAGGTCCTCGGCCGAGGTGGCGTCGGCGTACCCCCACCCCTGGTCGGCCGGGTCGCGCAACGCCACCCCGCCGAACTCCGAGAGGACGACGGCCCGGCCCGCTACGCCGGCCCGGTCGAGGTCGGTCAGGTAGCCGTCGGGACGCCGTCCGGTGGCCGCGCGCTCGAGGTCCGGACCGGTGGCGTAGCGGTCGGCGAGCAGCGCCGGGTCCTGCGCGTAGTCGTGGATGCCCAGGATGGCGCCGCCGAGGGCCTCCCAGCCGTCGTTGGCCGAGACCGGGCGGGTGCCGTCGAGCGCGTCCGCCGTCGCCGCCAGGGCCCGGACCAGGCCGCGCTGCCGGCCGTCGACCGCTGCCTCCTGCACTCCCCACGACTCGTTGAGCGGCACCCAGGCGACCACGCTGGGGTGCCCGCGGTGGGCGACCACCACGTCGGCCCACTCCCGCAGCAGCCGGGCGCTCGCCGTCGGGCCCGGCCGGTACGCCGAGGGCATCTCCGCCCAGACCATGAGCCCCATCCGGTCGGCGAGGGCCAGATAGCGCGGGTCCTCGGTCTTCTGGTGCTTGCGGGCTCCGGTGAAGCCCAGCGCCCGGGTAAGCTGCAGGTCCCGCCGCAACGCCGCGACGTCGGGCGGGGTGGCGCCGGTGCCGGGCCAGTAGCCCTGGTCGAGCACCAGCCGCAGCGGCACCGGCCGGTCGTTGACCAGCAGCCGCCCGTCGCCGACCTCCACCGAGCGCAGCGCCGTGTAGCTCTCGGCCTCGTCGAGCACCTCGCCGTCGTCGGCGACCAGTGCGAGCTCGGCCTCCAGCAGCACCGGGTCCGGCCCGGGCCACCAGAGCAGGCCCCACCGGTCGTCGAGGCCGCCGTCCCCCACCTGCACGGTCCGCTCCACGACGGCGCCGTCCACGCGCACCGCGTCGTCCACCAGCAGCCGCTCGCCGGCCCGCAGCCTCAGGTGCAGCCGGGCATCGGAGACCGGGACGGCGAGCTCCACGCGGACGTCCACCCGCAGCGTGCGCGGATCGCCGCGCCACTGGACGTCGGCGATGTGCCGTACGGCCACCTGCTCGACCCAGGGAGTGCGCCAGATCCCGGTGGTGCGCGGGTACCAGATCGCGTGCGGCTCGTCCCGCCAGTCCTGCTTGCCGCGCGGCGCCTCGAGGTCCAGCGGGTCGTCGTCGGCCCGGACCACCAGCTCGGCGCCGTCGTCCCCCAGCTGGTCGGTCACGTCCACGTGGAACGGGGTGTAGCCGCCCTCGTGCGAGGCGACGTGCGCGCCGCCCACCCACACGTCGCAGACCCGGTCGACCGCGCCGAAGTGCAGCACGGTGCGCCGGCCGCCGGCGCGGCCGGGCAGCCGGCGGCGGTACCAGGCGCGGTGCAGCGGGCCGGTCCAGTGCACGCCGCTGGCCGGGGTCTCCGGGGCGTAGGGCACCCGGATGGTGCGGTCGAAGGCGACCCCGCCGCCGGTGCCGGTCAGGTCGGGGTCGGCGGCGAACTGCCACTCGCCGTCCAGCGAGGTCCAGGGACGGCGCAGCAGCGGCCGGGGGTGGGCGGTCGGGTCCGGCTGGATCATGCCGCCAGCTCACCCGAGATCGTCAGGGTCTTCCAGTCGGCCCCGGCCAGAAGGGTCGAGCCCCTCTCCGTGACCATCGGCGGGTGGCTGATTCCGGCGGCGTGCCGGACGACCACCCGCCGATGATCACGGCAACGGTCAGCGGGCCGGCGGGCGCGGAAAGCCGCCGACCAGCTGCTCGAAGGCGTGCGCGACCCGCAGGCAGGTGGTGTCCTCGAACCGCCGGCCGACCAGCATCATCCCGACCGGTAGGCCCTGCGAGAGCCCGGCCGGGACGCTCGTGGCCGGATGCCCGCTGACGTCGAACGGCGCGCAGTTGACGATCATCTCCAGCGCGCGGGCCACCCGGGTCTCCAGCGGATCGTCCGGCACCGGGATCTCCGGCGCGACCATCGGCACGGTCGGCATCACCAGCAGGTCGACGTCGGCCAGCGCGGCGTCGTACTGCCGGCGCACCTCGCCCGCCAGGTTCCGCGCCATCGCGTAGTGCCGGGTCTGCCCCCGCTCCAGCGACCAGCGGCCGGCGAGCGCCACCGCGGTCACCGTCGGCGACCACCGGTCGGCCACCTCGCGGCGCCTGCGGCCGTAGTGGGCGATCAGCTCGGGGTCGTAGCGGCCCTCGTAGTTCCAGCCGTAGCCGTTGCCCTCGATGATCTGCACCGTGGCGCCGTCGGTGGCGATGACGTTCCAGACGTGCAGCGCGTGCCGGTGCCAGGGCAGGTCGACGTCCACCACGTCGACGCCCAGCTCCCGCAGCCGCCCGGCGGCCGCCCGCACGGTGTCGTCCACGCCGGGCTCGGAGAGCTCCTCCCAGCCGAACCCCTGGGCGACACCCCGACCCGCAGCCCCGCGACGTCCCGGGCGAGCACGGCGGCGTACTGCTCGGGCGCTAGGTCGGCGGGCTGGCGCGGGTCGTCGCCGTCCCGGCCGGCGAGGACGTCGAGCATCAGCGCGGCATCGGCGACGGTGCGGGTCATCGGGCCCAGATGGTCGAGGGTCAGCTCGATCGGGAACGCGCCGGTGTAAGGCACCAGGCCGTGGGTGGGCTTGTGGCCGACGATGCCGGAGAATGCCGCCGGCATGCGGATCGAGCCGCCCTGGTCCCCGCCGATCGCGAGGTCGACCTCACCCGCGGCGACGAGGGCGGCGCTGCCGCTGGAGCTGCCCCCGGTCGTCCGCGACGGGTCCCAGGGGTTGCGGACCGGACCCGTGACGGAGGTGTGGCTGCCCCCGGAGAAGCAGAGGTCCTCGCAGACGGCCTTGCCGATGATCGTGGCGCCGGCCTCCAGCAGGCGGGTGACCACGGTGGCGTCCTGCGAGGGGACGAAGCCCTCGACGGTGTGCGAGCCGTTCATCATCGGGACGCCGGCGACCTCGACGTTGTCCTTGACCGC
>JALYNA010000391.1 GCA_030773455.1 Actinomycetota bacterium | reverse complement strand
CCGAGCGACTGAGGGGCCGCTTCGCCGATGCCCCGCCACCGGCGTGGCCGACATGGTGAAGGCCTGCCGGTGTCCGACCGGCTCAGGGAAGAGGGCGTTCCCGCGGGAACGCCGCACCGCCGTTCCTCGGGCTGTCGGTCAGGTCGGGTAACGGGTGGCGTCCGGCGGCTCGGCCAGTGGCGCGCGGGTGCGGGTCATGAGGTCGATCAGCTCGGTCATCGCCATCCGCACGGCGGCGATTTCCTCGGCCACTCCGCCGATCCCGCCGTCGCCCCGGCCCGACGGCGAGGCAGTCTCGACGGTGAGCCCGTCGATCTCAGCGGCGCTGCGCTCGAGGCGCTCCAGGTCGGAGAGCTGCCTCAATTCGGCCGACAACAGCGCGGCCTGGTCGCGGTAGCGGATCAGCGCGTCGGCGCGCCGGCCCAGCTGGCGGGCGGCGTTCTCCAAGGCGGCGGACTGCCGGTCCCAGTACTCCGCGGCGGACCCGGCCGGGCGCAGGCCAAGGGAGATCCGGGCCTGCCGGATGCGTAGCGCCAGGTCGACGATCGCGCCCACCTCGGCCTGCCCGTCGAAGGCCGCACGGCTGGATGCGAGGAACGGCGAGTGCCAGGCCGGCTCGCGCGCCGTCTCCGCCCAGGCGCGACCGGCCGCCGCGGCGACCCGTGCCTCGGTCGTGTCCCAGGCGGCCAGCTGCTGCCCGGGTGTCAGCGGCGGTGCGGACGGCCGGGCGGCGGAACGGGCACGGCGGGTCCGCCAGATCGCCCATCCGCCCACGGCCCACAGCGCGACACCGGCGCCGCCCTGCAGGTCCTCGGAGACCGTTCCGAGGGGAGCAGCCGCCAGCGGCCCCCCGAAGAAAACGACCAGCACCTGTTGCCACCGAGCCCACGAACGCCAGGTCCGGGCGACGCGGCCGACCACGGTCGGCAGCCGATCCGGCCGGCGGGCGGGCGGCGGGTCCGGAATCACCAACTGACCGCCGGTGAGGTAACGGGTCGGCCACAGCGCCACACCGTTGTCCTCCGCCACCCCCATACCCCCACCCTCCCAGCCGGCCCGGTGACCGGGCCGCCACCCCGCGCGACCGGGCCTGTCGTCCCAGGGTGCCGGTCACGGTCGCCGAAGGCAGCACTCGCGCCGTCGTCACCGCGATGCTGGCCGCCCTGGGCATCGCGGTGAGCACGTTCGTCGCCTACCTGCTGACCTCGTCGTCGTCGATGCTCGCCGAGGCGATCCACTCAGTCGCCGACACCAGCAACCAGGCAGCAAGTGACTGCTCCACGCGTCGATCACCTCGTCCCCCTCAGGGACGGGGCGTTCGACGTGCCCGGCGGGGTACACGGCCAGGGGACTCGCAACGAGTGGCCGGGCGCGGTGCGGCCGGACGGGCCACCATGACCCAGACAGCACGCACGTGCTGACCGACCGGAAGGACCTCCCCGTGAGCGCTGGACTTGCCGCTCTGCTCGACGACGTGGCGGTACTGGCGCGTGCCGCCGCCGCCTCCGTCGACGACATCGGGGTCGCCGCTGGCCGGGCCAGCACGAAGGCCGCCGGCGTCGTGGTCGACGACGCCGCCGTCACGCCCCAGTACGTCCGTGGCCTGGCCGCCGAGCGCGAGCTGCCCATCGTCCGGCGCATCGCCCTCGGTTCGCTGCGCAACAAGCTGCTCATCCTGCTGCCCGCGGTGCTGCTACTCAGCCAGTTCCTGCCGTTCCTGCTCACGCCGATCCTCATGATCGGCGCCACCTACCTGTGCTACGAGGGCGCGGAGAAGGTGTGGGAGAAGCTCGGCGGGCACCACGACGCCCACGCCGCCGGCGAGGAGGAACTGCCCGACGAGGACACCATCGTGTCCGGCGCCGTGCGCACCGACTTCATCCTGTCGGCCGAGATCATGGTGATCTCGCTGAACGAGGTGGTCGACCAGCCGTTCCTGTCCCGGGCGGTGATCCTGGCGGTCGTCGCGGTCGCCATCACCGTCGCGGTGTACGGCTTCGTCGGCCTCATCGTGAAGATGGACGACGTCGGACTGCGTCTGGCCGAGCGCCCCGGGAAGGGCGTGGCGAAACTGGGGCGCGGACTGGTGAAGGCGATGCCCCGGCTGCTCACCGCCCTCACCGTGCTCGGGATCGGCGCGATGCTGTGGGTCGGCGGGCACATCCTGCTGGTGGGCTCCGACGAGCTGGGCCTGCACGCCGTGTACGGCGCCGTCCACCACCTCGAGGAGGTGGCGAAGGAGGCCACCGGAGCCCTCGGCTCGGTCGTGGCGTGGCTCGTCGACACGCTGGCCAGCGCACTCGTCGGGCTCGTCGTCGGCGCGCTGATCGTGCTCGTTCTGAGCCTCACGCTGCACCGGCGCAAGTCCTCCGCCGGATCCCACTGAAAAGGACCCCCTGCTCCCCACCACTCGTACAAGGACCCCGTCCTCCTTACCGTTGGCAGGCTCACGGCGAGCCTCCGGACGGGGCCGGCGGGCCCCTGCAGCGGGCCGGGGGGTCGCCGCCCGCCCGTACCGTGGATCGCATGGCCGGACGGGGACACGGAACGCTCGCCCGCTGGGCGGCGGTCGCCCTCCTCGTGGCGGCGCTCGTGGCTCTGCCCTCGGTCGTCGCCGCGCTGCCCGCCGACGACACCGACGTGCCCGCGGCCGATCTCCGCGCCGCGGTGCTGGCCAGCGCGGACGTCGGCTTCTCCGGTTACGCGGTGTCGGCCGGTGGGCTGGCCCTGCCGGTGTCCGACCGGCTCACCGACGTCGCCGACCTGTTCAGCGACCGGACGTTGATGCGGGTGTGGTGGCGCGGGCCGGCCGAGCACCGGGTCGACGTGCTGACCGCTGCCGGGGAGACCGGCGTGCACCGCGAACCCGGCGGCACGTGGACCTGGGAGTTCGAGGCCGGCACCGCCACGCGCGGTACCCCGGCATCGCTGGCGCTGCCCACCCCGCCGGACCTGCTGCCCGCCGCGCTCGGCCGGCGGCTGCTGTCGGAGGCCGCCGACGGCGAGCTCTCCCGCGCCGGCGCCCGCCGGGTGGCCGGCCAGGACGCGCTCGGGCTGCGCCTGGTGCCGGCGGACGCCGCCTCGTCGGTCGGCCGGGTCGAGGTGTGGGTCGACCCCGCCAGCGGGCTGCCGCTGCAGGTCGAGGTGTACGCCGACGACGCCGGCCTGCCCGCACTGGACACCCGCTTCCTCGACCTCGACCTCGCCGTCCCCCCGGCGGACGTCGTCGCCTTCACCCCGCCCTCGGAGGCCACCCTGCTCACCGCGCCTGACACCGAGGAGCTGATCGCCCGGGCCGAGGAGCGGGCGCCGGACGTATTGCTGCCGCCGGAGCTGGCCGGCCTGCCCCGGCGGGCGTTCGAGGGGGTCCCCGACGCGGTCGGCGTGTACGGCCGCGGGGTGACGCTGCTGGCAGTCGCACCCGTGCCGGACCGGCTGGCCCGGGGGCTGCGCGAGGCGCTGACCGCCAGCCCGGACGCCGTCACCGACGAGCTCGGCGCGCGGGTCGCCGCCGGCCCGCTCGGGCTGATGCTGGTCCAGCCGGGGGACGGACCGGCCTACGTGCTCACCGGCACGGTCACCCTCGACGCACTCGCCGAGGCTGCCCGCCGGCTGCCCGGGGTCGCCTCGTGAGCGTCGTCATCGCCACCCGCGGGCTGGTCAAGCGCTACGGCCGGCTCCGCGCGGTCGACGGCATCGATCTGGACGTGCGCGCCGGCGACGTCTACGGCTTCCTCGGCGCCAATGGCTCGGGCAAGACCACCACGGTGCGGATGCTGCTCGGCCTGGTGCTCCCGACCGCCGGCGAGGTGGAGCTGCTGGGCCAGCGGATGCCCCGCGCCGGGCGCCGGGTGCTGCCGCGGGTGGGCGCGCTGGTCGAGGGGCCGGCCCACCACGGGCACCTGTCCGGGCGGGTGAACCTCGCGCTGATCGACGCCGCCGGGCCGGGCGGCTCCCGGCGCACCCGGCGCCGGAGGATCGAGGAGGTGCTCGGGCAGGTGGGCCTCGGCGGCATCGACCGGCGGCCGGTGCGCGCCTACTCCCTGGGCATGCGGCAACGGCTGGGGCTGGCCGCTGCGCTGCTGCGCCGTCCGGAGCTGCTCGTGCTCGACGAGCCCACCAACGGCCTGGACCCGCAGGGCATCACCGAGATCCGCGAGCTGCTGCTGGAGCTGCACCGCCGCGGGACGACGGTCTTCCTCTCCAGCCACCTGCTCGCCGAGGTCGAGCAGCTGTGCACCCGCGTCGGCGTGCTCGACCGCGGCCGGCTGGTGCTGCAGGACGAGCTGGCCCGGCTGACCGCGCCGACGGGCGCCACCGTCGTGTCCACGCCGGAGGCCGGGCGGGTGCGCGCGGTCCTCGACGGCCGGGTGCTGGCGGTCGACGGCGGGCGGGTGGTGGTGCGCGGCGAGGACCCGGCAGAGGTCAACGCGCTGCTCGTCGGCGCCGGGGTGCCGGTCACCGGGCTGGCGCTGCAGCGGCCCACCCTCGAGGAGGTCGTGCTCGCTGCGGCCGGCACCAGCGCAGACCGGGTGGAGGCCAGCCGGTGATCGGCGTCGAGCTGCGCAAGCTGTTCCGGCGGCCCCGCACCTGGGTCACGATCGCCGTCCTCAACGCGCTGCCGGTGCTGGTCGCCGTCCTGCTGCAGCTGACCGACCTCGCGCCCCGGCCGGGGGAGGGCCCGCCGTTCCTGTCCGCCGTCCTCACCAACGGCGCGCTGTTCCCGCTGGCGGCACTGGCGATCGTGCTGCCCCTGTTCCTGCCGATCGCGGTCGCCGTCGTCGCCGGCGACGCGGTCGCCGGCGAGGCGCAGGCCGGCACGCTGCGCTACCTGCTGGCCCGGCCGGCCGGGCGCACCCGGCTGCTGATCGCGAAGCTGGTCGCGATCATCGCCTTCGTGCTGATCACCGTGCTGGTGGTGGCCGGGGTCGGCTACGTCGTCGGGGCGACGCTGTTCGACGCCCAGCCGGTCGGCGGGTCGACGTCGGTGTCGGGCACGTCGCTGTCCCAACAGGAGCTGACCGGCCGGAGCCTGATGGCCATCGGCTACGTGACGGTGTCCATGCTCGGCGTCGCGGCCTTCGGGCTGTTCTTCTCCACGCTGACCGACTCGCCGCTGGCAGCCGCGCTCGGCGCGCTGGCCGTGCTGGTGACCTCTTCGCTGCTTTTCACCCTGGACGCTGCCTCGCCGATCGCGCCCTACCTGCCGACGCGGTACTGGCTGGCGTTCGTCGACCTGTTCCGTGATCCGGTGCTGTGGCGCGACGTCGTCCGCGGGCTGGTGCTGCAGGGCGTGTACGTCGGTGTGCTGCTCGCCGCGGCGTGGGCCAACTTCACCACCAAGGACGTCACGAGCTGAAGTGGAGTGCCACGGCGCGGAAGGTGCCGCCCTCCCACTCCGCTCAGCCGCTGAGTCGGGCGCAGTCGTCGGGCCCCAGCGCGGCTGGAGCGTCGGCACCCAACTGCTCGAGCACCATCGACTGGACCAGCGGGTGGCGCGGCAGGTCGCCGTGGCCGACGCGGGCGCCGGGGCACACCGACTGCACCGGCAGCTCC
>JALYNA010000390.1 GCA_030773455.1 Actinomycetota bacterium | reverse complement strand
GTACCGGACGGCGGTCAGCCGGTGCTGCTGCCGGTGGCGCTCGCCGTCACCGGCGTGGGGATCGTCGTTGCCACGCTGGTCGGCCGCCGCCGGGCGGTGCGGGTGGTCCCCGCGCCGCTCAGCGGGGCCTCGGGGCGCTCCGGCCGTCCGCCGGCGGGACCGCCGGGTCGCTGACCTCGGCCACCACGCGGGCGTCCCCCTGCACCTGGGGCAGCGTCGCCGTCCACGCGGCCGTGAAGAACGCGAACCGGCAGACGACGTTGATCCAGATCAGGATGCCGACCGCGCCCCCGAACGCCGACGCGGTGACGCTGCCCGAGATGAGCGACAGGTAGAGGCTGCCGATCAGCTTCATTCCCTCGAAGCCGGCCGCACCGAACAGCGCGCCGGGCAGCAGCCGGCGCAGCGGGTGGGCGGTGGAGGGCACCACCTTGAGCAGCCAGAGGAAGACGACGACGTCACTGACCAGCGCGAGCAGGATCCCGAGCGCCGCGGTGAGCAACGGCAGACCGGGGGCCTCCGCCAGTCCGGACAGCTCCAGCAGCCACCCGGTGGCCTGGGTGACCAGGCCGGTGAACCCGAGGCTGAGGAAGCCGAGGAGGCCGAGTGCGAGCAGGGCGAGCAGGTCCTGGAGGTTGTCCCGCAGGAACTCCGGCTCGTCGACGCGGCCCTTCCAGACCCGCTCCATGCCCAGGCGCAGCTTGTCCATGGCGCGCAGCCCGGCGTAGAGGAAGCCGACCAGGCCGATGAGTCCGGTGATCCCCGCGGAGCCGACGGCGCGGCCCAGCTCCCCCACGATCTCCGACCCGGTCGGACCCGGAAAGCTCTCGCGGATGGCGGTGTACAGCTCCTGCTGCAGCAGCTCGTTGCCCGCCAGGACCAGCCCGATGACCGATGCCACGAGCAGCAGCACCGGCACCAGGCCGAGGAAGACGAAGTAGGTGACGCCGGCGGCCATCAGGTCGCCCTGGGTGCGCTGGTACCGGCCGCCGGCGCGGGCCAAGTGGTCGAGCCACGGGAGGCGGCGACGCAGCCGGGTGACCCGCGCCTGCCAGCGGCCCGGCAGCTGGGTCACCCGCGACCAGCGGCCACCCGGAGGCTGGTCGTCGGCGGGCGCGGGAGCGGACCGCTCGGTCCGGGTAGCACTCATCCGCCCCAGTCTGGGGGCAGGCCGCGCCGGACGCGCCCCGGCCCCCTGAGGGTGCCGTTGCGAGGCTGCGAGCGACGGGGAGGACTGCGGTCCCTGCAGGGTCCCGGCCCCGTCCCGGGCACCGCCCCGAGCTTGCGAGGGGTGGGGAGGACGGGGTCCTTCTACGAGGCGTGGGGGGAAGGGTGGTCCTTCCTCAGTGCGGCAGGCCGGTGAGGGGGTACTGGCGGGCGATCGCCCAGGCGCCGTCGGACGTCTGCTCGAACTCGGTGAAGTGCTGCACCCGGAACTCCGCCGAGAGGTCGGCCAGACCGCAGTAGGCCAGGTCCAGCATGTCCGCCGGGACGTCGTGAGCCACGGTCACGTGCGGGTGGTACGGATAGGACAGCGACCGGGCGAGCGGTCCGCGGCGGACGTCGTTGGCGATGAGCTCGCAGTTGCCGATGCCGCGGGCCACGGCGACGAAGACGACCGCCGAGACCGGTGCGAACGTGCCGGTGCCGGACAGGTGCATGTCGAACGGCGGGTGGGTGCGGGCCACCTCGGCCAGGTGCGCACTGATGGCCGGCCGCTCGGCCAGCGGCACCTCGGTGGGCGGCAGCAGGGTGACGTGCGGCGGCACCGAGGCCGCCTGCGGGTCGCCGACCTTGGCCCGCCAGTCGACGAACAGCTGCGACCACGGTTCCGGGATCGGGACGACCACGCCGAGGACGGCGGTCCGGGCGGCACTGCGGCTGCGCGGTACGAAGGTGTCGTCGTTCACGCGGGTGCCCCAGCCGGTGGCAGGAAGCCGACCTTGTCGTAGACGTCGGCGAGCGTGCGGCCGGCGACCTCCCGGGCCCGGGCCGCGCCCTGCGCCAGGGTGCGCTGCAGCTCGGCGGGGTCGTCGAGCAGCTCCTGGGTGCGCCGGCGGACCGGCGTCACGAAGTCGGCCACCACCTCGGCGAGCTCCTTCTTGAGGTCGCCGTAGCCCCGGCCGGCGAAGTGCTCCTCGAGCTCGCCGACGCTGCGCCCGGACAGCGCGCTGTGGATGGTCAGCAGGTTGGTCACCCCCGGCTTGCCCTCGGGGTCGGCCACCACCTCCCGGCCGGTGTCGGTCACCGCCGAGCGGATCTTCTTGCTCGTCGCCTTCGGGTCATCGAGCAGGTCGATGCATCCGGCGGCCGGCAGGCTCTTGCTCATCTTCTTGTCCGGCGACTGCAGGTCCAGGATCTTCGCCGTGCCCTGCACGATGTGCGCCTCGGGCAGCCGGAAGCTCGTCCCGAAGCGGTTGTTGAAGCGGGTGGCGAGGTCGCGGGTGAGCTCCAGGTGCTGCCGCTGGTCCTCGCCCACGGGCACCCGGTCGGCCTGGTAGAGCAGGATGTCGGCCGCCTGCAGCACGGGGTAGGTGAACAGCCCGACCGACGCGCCGGCGGTGCCCTCGCGCTGGCTCTTGTCCTTGAACTGCGTCATCCGGCTGGCCTCGCCGAAGCGCGCCAGGCACTCCATCACCCAGGACAGCTGTACGTGCTCGGGCACGTGACTCTGCACGAACAGGGTGCTGCGGGCCGGGTCGACGCCGAGGGAGAGCAGCTGGGCCGCCGAGACGAGCGTGCGCCGGCGCAGCGTCCCGGGGTTCCAGTCGACGGTGATCGCGTGCAGGTCGACGACGCAGTAGAAGGCCTCGTGGTCCTGCTGCAGGGCCACCCACTGCCGCAGCGCACCCAGGTAGTTGCCGAGGTGGAACGAGTCCGCCGTCGGCTGGATGCCGGAAAGCACGCGGGGAGGAGGCACGACGGCCATCAAACCAGCCGATCCGGGGCCCCGGGACCACCCGGCCCGAACGTCCTCGTCACCGGCGGCGGGTCATCGGGTCGTCACCGTGGACCGGGCCTGGTCCAGTGCGGCGAGGAAGACGTCGTCCTCCTCCGGCGTGCCGACGGTCACCCGGATCCCCTCGCCGGCGAACGGCCGGGTGATGACCGCGCGGGACTCCAGCGCGGCCGCCAGCCCGGCGGCCTCCTCCCCCACCGGCAGCCAGACGAAGTTGGCCTGGCTGTCGGACACGTCCAGGCCGCGCTCGCGCAGCGCGGCGGTGAGCCGGTCGCGCTCGGCGGTGACCGCCGCGCACCGCCGGCGCACTTCCTCCTCGCTGGCCAGCGCGGCGACCGCCGCGGCCTGGGCGAGCGTGGAGACGCTGAACGGCACATGCGTCTTCCGCACCGCCTCGGCGACGGCCGGGTCCTCCGCGATCAAGTAGCCCACGCGCAGCCCGGCCAGCCCCCACGCCTTGGAGAACGTGCGCAGCACCGCGACGTTGGGCCGCCCGCGCATCAGCTCCAGCCCGTCGGGGACCTCGGGGTCGGTGACGAACTCCCGGTACGCCTCGTCCAGGACGACGAGGGTGTCGGCGGGGACGGCCTCCAGGAAGCGCTCGAGCGCGGCACGGCGCACCGCCGTCCCGGTGGGGTTGTTCGGGTTGCAGACGAAGACGACGCGGGTGCTGTCGTCGACGGCGGCGGCCAGCGCCCCGAGGTCGTGGGTGTCGGCCGGGCCGTCCGGGCGGCCGGGCACGAGCGGCACCTGCACCGCGTGCGCCCCCGCCACGCGCGCCAGCAGCGGGTACATCTCGAAGGAGCGCCAGGCGAAGGCGATGCTCGTGCCGGGGTCGTTGAACGACTGCGCCAACTGCTGGCAGAGCATCACCGCGCCGCAGCCGGGGACCACCTGGCCGGGGTCGACGCCGTAGCGCTCGGCGAGCGCGGCGGTGAGGACGGCAGCGCCGTTGTCGGGGTACCGGTTGGTCTCCCCCGCCGCGGCGGCCAGGGCCTCGACGACGGCCGGCAACGGGGGGAACGCCACCTCGTTGCTGGCCAGCTTGACGGCCCGCTCGACACCGATCTCGTGGGCGAGGTCGGCGGGGTTGCGCCCCGGCCGATAGGCGGGCAGCTGCTGCACCGCCGGTCGCGCGCTGACCACGTCCGGACCTCCTGACCGCGCTTCCGCGCCACGCCGGTGGCCGACCGCGCGCGGATCTAGGGTGGGCGCATGCGCGTTCTCGTCGCCGGTGGAGCCGGCTACATCGGCAGCGTAGTCACGGCGGCCCTCCTCGAGGGTGGCCACGAGGTGACCGTCCTCGACGACCTCTCGACCGGGCACGCCGACGCCGTCCCTCCCGGCGCCCGGTTCGTGCAGGCGTCGCTGCACGACTCCGCGCCGGTCCTGGCCGACGTCCGCCCCGAGGCGGTGCTGCACTTCGCGGCCAAGAGCCTGGTCGGCGAGTCGCAGGTGAAGCCGGAGATCTACTGGGACACCAACGTGTCCGGGACACTGGCCCTGCTCGAGGCCATGCGCGCGGCCGACTGCCGGCGGATCGTCTTCTCCTCCACCGCGGCCACCTACGGCGAGCCCGAGCAGGTGCCGATCCGCGAGGACGCCCCGACCCGGCCGACCAACACCTACGGCGCCACCAAGCTCGCCGTCGACGCGATGCTCACCTCCTATGCGGCCGCCTACGACTTCGCGGCGGTGAGCCTGCGCTACTTCAACGTGGCCGGCGCCGCGTACGGCCTGGGCGAGCGGCACATGACCGAGACGCACCTGATCCCGATCGCGCTGCAGGTGGTGGCCGGCCAGCGCGAGCACCTGACCGTCTACGGCGAGGACTACCCGACCGAGGACGGCACCTGCATCCGCGACTACATCCACGTCGAGGACCTCAGCGACGCCCACCTGCTCGCCCTGACTGCGCCGTCCCCGGGTGAGCACCGCATCTACAACCTGGGCAACGGGACGGGTTTCTCGGTGCAGCAGGTGATCGACGCCGTCCGCGAGGTCACCGGCCACCCGGTCCCGGTCGTCGTCGGTCAGCGGCGGGCCGGGGACCCCGCGCAGCTGGTCGCCTCCAGCGACCGGATCCGCGCCGACCTGGGCTGGACGCCGCGGCACACCGACCTCCGTGGCATCGTCCGCGACGCCTGGGAGACGGCCCAGAAGCGCGGCTGACCCCCCAGGCATAGGAGGCTTTACCTACGTTCTGGCGTCCAGAACATAGGCAAAGCCTTATGCCCAGGCGGCGTCAGGCGCCGATCGTGCTGGTCGACACCTGCGCCGGGTCGACCTCGGGCTGCGGAGCGCGGCTGACCGAGATGCGCGCGATCCGCCGTCCGTCGAGCTCCAGGACGGTCAGCGTGCGCCCCTCTACCTCGACGGTGTCCCCGACGGCGGGCAGCCGGCCGAGCTCGGCCAGCACGTAGCCCGCGACGGTCTCGTAGGGCCCCTCGGGCAGCTGCAGGCCGGTGGCCTCGCGGAAGTCGTCGAGGTTGAGCAGCCCGTCGACCTCCTGCGGGCCGTCGGGGCGCTGGTCCCCGCCGTCGGCGACGTCCTCGTCGTACTCGTCGTAGATCTCCCCGATGACCTCCTCGATGAGGTCCTCCAGGGTCACGATGCCGTCGGTGCCGCCGTACTCGTCGGCGACGATCGCCAGGTGGTGGTTCTCCCGCCGCATCTCCGACAGGGCGGTGAGAACGCCGGCGGTGCCAGGGAGCCGCTTCACCTCGCGGACCAGGTCGCCGACGGTCGCCGCCCGCCCGGCCGGGTGGTTGGGCAGGAACAGGTCGCGGACGTGCACGAAGCCCAGGACGTCGTCCTCGTCGCGGCCCACGACCGGGTAGCGCGAGTGGCTGGAGTCGGAGACCTGCTTGGCCGCGCGACTGGCAGTCATCGACGCGTCGAGGAAGTCCACCTCGGTGCGGGGCGTCATGACCTCGCGGACCTCGCGGTCGCCGGCCCTGAAGACCTCGCCGATGAGCCAGCGCTCGTCGGAGCTCAGCGATTCGTGCGCGGTGACGAGGTCGCGCAGCTCCTCCTGGCTGATCGACTCGCCGCTGGCGGCGGGGTCCCCGCCCACCAGCCGGACC
>JALYNA010000389.1 GCA_030773455.1 Actinomycetota bacterium | reverse complement strand
GGGAGGTCGCCCGCGAGCTGCTCGGCTTCGAGGACTTCCGGCCGGGCCAGGAGGAGGCGATGCAGTCGGTCGTCTCCGGGCGCGACACCCTCGCGGTGCTGCCCTCGGGCGCCGGCAAGTCCGCCGTCTACCACGTCGCCGGACAGCTGGCCGACGGTCCGGTGCTGGTCGTCTCCCCGCTCATCGCCCTGCAGCGCGACCAGGTCGGGCGGCTCGACGAGCTGGACGGCCTGGAGGGCCGGGCCGCGCAGCTGAACTCCGCCCTGTCGGCCGGCGACCAGCGCGCCGCACTCGAGGGCCTGGTGGACGGAACGGTCCGCCACCTCTTCCTCGCGCCCGAGCAGCTGACCAAGCCTGAGGTCGTGGACGCCATCGCCGAGGCGCACCCGGCGTTGTTCGTCGTCGACGAGGCGCACTGCGTCTCCGCCTGGGGGCACGACTTCCGCCCCGACTACCTGCGCCTGGGCGGGGTCGTCGAGCAGCTGGGTCACCCGACGGTGCTCGCCCTCACCGCCACCGCCGCGCCGCCGGTCCGCGCGGAGATCGTCGAGCGGCTGGGCATGCGCGACGCCCGGGTCGTCGTGGCCGGGTTCGACCGGCCGGAGATCCGGCTGGAGGTGGAGCAGCACGCCGACGCCCACGGCAAGGACCAGGCCGTGCTGGACCGGGTCAGCGGGCTGGTCGGCGAGGGGAGGGTGCCCGGCATCGTCTACAGCGCCACCCGCAAGGGCACCGAGTCCATCGCCGCGGCGCTGACCGAGCGCGGGCTGCGGGTGCGGCCGTACCACGCGGGGCTGAAGAAGTCCGAGCGCGAGGACACCCAGCGCGCGTTCATGGACGACGAGCTGGACGTCGTCGTCGCCACGACCGCCTTCGGCATGGGCATCGACAAGCCGGACACCCGTTTCGTCGTCCACGCCGAGCCGGCCGACTCCGTCGACAGCTACTACCAGGAGATCGGCCGCGCCGGCCGTGACGGGCAGCCCGCGCTGGCGCTGCTGGTGTACCGCCAGGAGGACCTCGGCATCCGGAAGTTCTTCGCCGCCGGCATCCCGGGCGAGGAGGAGCTGCAGCGGGTCGCCGGGCTGGTCGGCGCCGCCGAGGCCGCCGGCATCGACGACGGCGTCGACGTCAAGCAGCTGCGCGAGGAGACCGGCCGCGCCGCCACCCCGCTGGCCCGCGACCTCAACCTGCTGGAGCGCGTGTCGGCCGTCGTCCTCGACGAGGAGGGTGCCGCGCACCCGGCCGAGAACGCCCCCGCCCCCGGCGATGCCGCGGCTGCCGCGCGCGAGTTGGCCGAGCACCACGAGCGGGTCGACCAGAGCCGGGTCGAGATGATGCGCGGCTACGCCGAGACGACCGAGTGCCGGCGGCAGTTCCTGCTCGGCTACTTCGGCGAGCAGTTGGAGCAGCCGTGCGGGAACTGCGACAACTGCGACGCCGGCCTGTCCCAGGAGCAGCCCGACGACGCGGACGCCCCCTTCCCCGCGCAGACGGCGGTGGAGCACGCCGAGTGGGGGCCCGGCGTGGTCATGCGGGTGGAGGACGACCGGCTCGTCGTGCTGTTCGACGAGGTCGGCTACAAGACGCTGGCACTGGCCGCCGTCCTCGACCACGACCTGCTCACCCGCCGCGACTGACCGGACCGGGTGACGGTTGCCGCGTAAACCGTCATCCGTCCTGCGAAGAGGGGGGAACGGCTCCATGATCACTCCGGAGACCGGGCGGCCCGCGTGCCCGGCGAGAGGAGCACTCGGGTGAAGGTCCTGGGCATCAACGCCATCTACCACGACCCGTCGGCGGCCCTGGTCATCGACGGCAAGGTCGTGGCCGCGGCCGAGGAGGAGCGGTTCAGCCGGCGCAAGCACGGCAAGCGGCCCCTGCCATGGAGCGCCTGGGAGCTGCCCGAGCTGTCGGCGGCCTGGTGCCTGGCCGAGGCCGGCGTCCGCCCCGAGGAGCTCGACGCCGTCGCTTACTCCTTCGACCCCGCACTGATGGGGACGCCGGAGGAGTCGGGGCTGTTCGACGACGGCGACGTCATGCGCAAGATGTACGCCGAGAAGGCGCCGGGCTTCCTGGCCCACACCCTCCCCGGCCTCGACCCGGCCAAGGTCCGGTTCGTCAAGCACCACGTGGCGCACGCCGCCTCGGCGGGGCTGGCCGCGCCGCAGCGGGACAACGCGGTCCTGGTGCTCGACGGCCGCGGCGAGGCGCACAGCCACCTCGCCGGCCGGTACACCGACGGGCAGCTGGAGATCCTGGCCGGCCAGTCGCTCCCGCACTCGCTGGGGCTGATGTACGAGGAGCTCACCGACCACCTGGGCTTCCTGCGCAGCTCCGACGAGTTCAAGGTCATGGCGATGGCCTCCTACGGCAAGCCGCGGTTCGTCGGCGAGCT
>JALYNA010000388.1 GCA_030773455.1 Actinomycetota bacterium | reverse complement strand
GCCTGGGCAGCGGCGGCCTCGGCCGCGGCGCGCTCGGCGCGCGAGGCGGCGACCTCCGCCAGCCGGGCCTGGGCCTCGGCCTCGGTGATCGAGGCCATGGGCAGGGTCTCGACGTCGTCCCCCACGGTGGCCAGCTCCATCTGGGCGGCGAACACCGAGGTCGGCCCGCTGGGGGCGTCAGCGGCGTTCGAGACGCCGGCGACCCCCGCGACCAGCGCCCCCGCGACCAGCGCCGTCAGCAGCACCGGGCCGCGGCGCGCGCCCGAGGCCGAGCGCGGGGCCGAGCGCAGAGCCCAGGAGCAAGCGAGGACCCGGAGGTCCCCGGGGCGCTGAGTGCGACGCCGACCAGCCATGCACCTACCCGTTCATGGGGGAAGAACGCCCTTGCGGGCCCGAGAGGTTGCCGCCGATACAAACACTCCGTGATGGATCCGTGACCCACCGCCCGGCGTGTCCCGGAGGACGCGCCGAGGGTGATCCCGCACACGTCCCCCAGGTCACACGGCCGGAGACGGCCGACCCGTTTGCAGTACACCCGGTAGGGCTATGTTCGCGCTCCGGCGTGAAACCGCTCGCGCCGCGACGCCTCTCCCGTCGATCGCGGCTCACGCCAGCGAGCGACGGCCCGGACCGGCCGGACCAGGCTGCTGCCGTGTAGTGATGATCATCGCCGCACAGCGTGCTGCCCCCCGGGGCAGAGACGGGACCGCCGCGAGGGAGACGCCACCGCACCACCTGCACGAGGAGGACCGCCGCATGACCACGACCCAGTGCGTACCCGGAGCACCGGCACCGGCCCTCACCTCGACCCCTGCGGCACTCCTGCCGCCGCCCCCCGGGCCGGACGTGCCCGCGGTCCGCCGGCTGACCCAGGCCACGCTGCACAGCCACGACGCCCGGCTCGCCGTCCCGACCTACGACCGCGCCGCGCTGACCCCGGCCGTCGTCCACCTCAGCGTGGGCGGCTTCTCGCGGGCCCATCAGCTGGTCTACTTCGACGAGATCGCCGAGCGGCGGATCTCCACCGGGTGGGGCGTCGTGGGCGTCGGCCTGCGGCAGCGGCACCTGCAGGAGGTGCTGGCCCCGCAGGACCACCTCTACACCGTCGTCGAGCGCAGCCCCGACGGTGAGCGCGCCCGCGTCGTCGGCGTGCTGGTCGACTACCTCTACGCCCCCGACGACCCCGCGGCCGTCCTCGACCGGCTCAGCGACCCGCGCACCCGTCTGGTCACGCTCACCATCACCCCCGGCGGCTACCTGCTCGACCCGCGGACCCGGGTGTTCGCCGCCGACCCCGACGTCCGCCGCGACCTCGCCGAGCCGTCCGCGCCCAGCACCGTCTTCGGCTATCTGGTGGAGGCCCTGGACCGGCGCCGGCGGGCCGGCGTGGCCCCGTTCACGGTCGTCTCCTGCGACAACCTGCACCGCAACGGCGAGGTCGCCCGCGCATCCGTCGTCGGCCTGGCCCGGCTGCGCGACGAGGTCCTCGCCCGCTGGATCGACGACCGGGTCGCCTTCCCCAGCAGCATGGTCGACCGGATCACCCCCCAGACCTGCCCCGACGAGCGCGCCGCCCTCGCCGCCCGCTACGGCGTTGACGACCGCTGGCCGGTCGTCACCGAGCCGTTCTCGCAGTGGTTCATCGAGGACACCTTCAGCAACGGCCGCCCGCCGCTGAACGAGGTCGGCGTCCGCTTCGTGGCCGACGTCGGCGACTACGAGCTCATGAAGACCCGGCTGCTCAACGCCGGCCACTCGGCGCTGGGCCACCTCGGCTCGCTGGCCGGGTACACCCGCATGGACGAGCTGATGGGCGACCCGGTCTTCGTCTCCTACGCCGAGCGGCTCATGGACGACGAGGTCACCCCGCTGCTGCCCCAGCCCGACGGCGTGGACCTCGCCGTCTACAAGCGCACGCTGCTGCACCGCTTCGCCAACCCGGCGATCGCCGACCAGCTGGCCCGGCTGTGCCGGCGGAGCTCGGCCAAGCTGCCGCAGCACGTGCTGCCCTCGCTGCGCCAGACGCTGGCCGGGGGGCGGCCGGCCCCGCTGCTCACCCTCGCCGTGGCCGGCTGGTGCCGGTACCTGCGCGGCACCGACGACGACGGCCGGCTGCTGCCGCTGGAGGACCCGCGCGCCGCCGAGCTGCAGGCCCTGGCGCTCGCCGGCGGCAACGACCCGCGGCCGCTGCTCGGCGTCCGCGGGGTCTTCGGCGACCTCGGTGACGACCCATCCTTCGTCGCCGAGCTGGCCGGCACCCTGGAGCGGCTCGACCGGCTGGGTGCCCGCGCTGCCGTGGCCGCCGCCCTCGCCGCCCCGGCCCTGCCCCGATGACCGCCGTCCCCTCCGGAGGTACCGCCCCGATGCCCGCCCTCCCCGAGCCGCTGATCGCGCGGCTCGAGGCCCTCCTCTGCGACGCCGACGGCAACCTGTTCCCCTCCGAGGAGCCGGCCTTCGTCGCCTCCGCGGACGTCACCAACCGCTTCCTCGCCGACCTCAGCGTGGACCGCCGGTTCACCCCCGAGGAGCTGCGGCTGGCCACGACAGGCATGAACTTCCGGACGACGTCGCGCCGGCTGGCCGCGGAGGCAGGACAGCCGGACGTCGACGTCGAGCCGTGGGTCGACGAGGAGAAGCGCGCCGTCACCACCCACCTGGGCGCCACCCTCACCCCGCACGAGCCGACGACGGCCGCGCTCACCGCCCTGTCGGCGTACCTGCGCCCGGCCGCGGTGAGCTCCAGCGCGCTGACCCGCCTGGCCGCCTGCTTCACGGCCACCGGCCTGGACGAGCTGATCCCGCCCGCGGTGCGCTTCAGCGCCGAGGACTCCCTCGCGGTGCCGACCAGCAAGCCGGACCCGGCCGTGTACCTGCACGCCTGCGAGCAGCTGGGCATCGCACCCGAGGCCGGGCTGGCCGTCGAGGACTCCGTGCCCGGCGCCCTGTCGGCGGTGCGGGCCGGCTGCCCGACCGTCGGCAACCTGCTGTTCATACCCGAGGCCGAGCGCGCCGGACGGGCAGCGGCGCTCATCGACGCGGGCGTGCTCGTCCTGGTCGACTCCTGGGGGCAGCTGGCCGACCTGGTGCTGCCGGTGCTCGCCCGCCGGGCCGCCGGCGACCTGGTCCCCACGGGAGGAGCTGAGTGAACATCGTCTACGTGGCCTTCCGCGGCCACTTCTCCGACAGCCCGCGGGCGCTCTACGAGGGGATGCTCGAGCGCGGCGTCGCGGCGACCCACACCTGGCTCTCGGCCCCGCACACCCAGGCGACCTTCCCCGGCGACGCCGCCACGGTGACCTTCGGCAGCCCGGAGTCGATCGCCGCGCTGGAAGGGGCGGACCTGGTCGTCTCCAACGACCACATCCCGCTGGACTGGGAGAAGAAGCCCGGTGCCCGCTACCTGCAGACCTGGCACGGCACCCCGCTCAAGCGGATCCACAACGACGTCCGCTGGGCGCCCGAGGGCCGGCTGGCCTACCTGGAGCACGACATCGCCCGGTGGGACCTGCTGCTGTCGCCCAACGCGGCCAGCACCCCGCGGCTGCGCAACGCCTTCGGCTACCGCGGCGAGGTCCACGAGACCGGCTATCCGCGCAACGACCTGCTCAGCAGCCCGCAGCGGGACGACATCCGGGCCGCCGTCCGCGCCGACCTCGGCATCTCCGACGACCAGACCGTCGTTCTCTACACCCCCACCTGGCGCGACGACCTCGTCTTCAAGAAGACCGGGCCGCAGGACTTCGAGTTCCCCGTGGACCTCGAGGAGTTCACCGCCCGGCTGGGCGAGGACCACGTGCTGCTGCTGCGGCTGCACAACATGGTCATGGACCGGCTGGAGGTCGTGGCCGGCTCGCCGGTGCGCGACGTGTGCAGCCACCCCGACATCGGGGACCTGTACCTGGCCGCCGACGCCATGGTCACCGACTACTCCTCGACGATGTTCGACTTCGCCGTCACGGGGAAGCCGATGGCGTTCTTCACCTACGACCTGGCGTACTTCCGCGACGAACTGCGCGGCTTCTACTTCGACCTGGAGGACGTCGCCCCGGGGCCGCTGCTGTCCACCAGCGCGGAGCTGATCGACGCCGTCGCCGACCTCGACGGGGTGCGCGAGCGCTACGCCGGGCGCTACGCCGACTTCCGCGAGACCTTCTGCCACCTGGAGGACGGGCACGCCACCGAGCGCGTCCTCGACCTGCTCTTCCCGTCAGCTGCCGCCGCCGGAACCACCACCACCCGAGGAGGGGACCACCGTGCTCGCTGACCGCGCCACCACCGCCACTGACCTGACCAGGCCGGCGCCTCACCAGGCCGACGTCCCCGTCCAGGTCGTCATCCTCGCCGCCGGCATGGGCACCCGGCTGGGCCGGCCCTGGCCCAAGCCGCTGACCCCGCTGCACGACGGGCGCAGCATCCTGCAGCGCCAGCTCGACGGGCTGCGCTCGGTACTCGGCCCGTCGGTCGACATCACCGTGGTCGTCGGCTTCGAGGCCGAGCGCGTGATGCGGGCCGTTCCGGACGTGCGGTTCGCCTACAACCCCGACTACCGGGTCACCAACACCTCGCAGAGCCTGCTGCGCGCCCTGCGGGCCACCCGCGACGGCGGCGTGCTGTGGCTGAACGGCGACGTCGTCTTCGACCCGGCGGTGCTGGAGACCGCCCTGCCGGCGCTGCGGGCCGACGAGAGCTTCGTCTGCGTGGACACCTCCACCGTCGCCGACGAGGAGGTCAAGTACACCGTCGACGCCGAGGGCTGGATCGACGAGCTGTCCAAGACCGTGGTCGGCGGCCTGGGGGAGGCGGTCGGCATCAACCACGTCTCGTCGGCCGACAAGCCGGTGCTGATCGAGCACCTCGCGGCCTGCGCGGAGCAGGACTACTTCGAGCGCGGCATCGAGACCGCGATCGCCGCCGCGGGGCTGCACGTTCGGCCGCTGGACATCTCCCGGCACGCCGCCGTCGAGGTGGACTTCGAGGCCGACCTCGAACGGGCCAACGCGCTGTTCGCCGGGCGCAGCCACCTGCAGCCGGTCACCGGCGACCCGGCCTAGCGCAAGGACCCCTGCCCCCCACCACTCGCAGGCTCGCGGCGGGACCCTGCAGGGGGGCCGGGGGGGTCAGGCCCCGGCCACCAGCTCCAGGTCCCCGGCGATGTCGCGGCTGGTGTTGCCTGCGTCGAAGGCCACGTGGGCGAGGTCGTCGGCGCCGTACAGCAGCAGCAGCGAGGAGTGCAGCCGGCCGGCGTCCTCGGCCAGCGGCACCCCCGCGGCGAGTTGGGCGCGGTCGACCGCGGCCTGGTCGCCGGTCAGCCCGACGAAACGGGTCGGTAGGTCGGCGTCGAAGCGGCCCAGGTACCCGGCCAGCACCTCGGTAGTGTCGAACGCCGGGTCGGTGGTGACGAAGACCACCTGCACCCGCTCCGCCAGCGTGGGCTCCACGCCGCGCAGGGCGACAGCGACGTCGGCCATCGTGGTCGGGCAGATGTCGGGGCAGTTCGTGTAGCCGAAGAACAGCAGCGTCGGCGTTCCGGCGGTCCGGGCGGCGAAGTCGTAGGGCTGCCCGCCCGGGCCGGTGAGCGTGAAGGAGGGCCGCTGGTACGGGTCGGGCAGGTCCAGCCCGGCGTAGCGGTCCTCGGGGCCCTCGACGGCGGCGGGGCCGTCGGAGTGGGCGTGGCCGCCGTCGGCGGTGTGGCCCTCGTCGGCGGCCGCGCCGCCGCAGCCGGCCAGCACGAGCCCCGCCGAGACGGTCAGGGCGGCGAGCCGGCCGCGGTGGAACGGAGTCACGAGGACACGGTACGACGGCCCGCCCGGCCCTCCGGTGAGCACCGGGTGGAGTCGCCGCGACGTGCACGGCCGCCGCGGCCACGGCCAGTCCCGGCGCCGGCCCGGCGAGGGGTGCCCGAC